>NZ_JBRBUA010000094.1:0-119959 GCF_052826345.1 Brevirhabdus sp.
CGCCCCGTCGTGCCGGAGGTATAGAGGAAGGCCGCCAGATCGTCGCGGCTGCGATCGGCGGTGTCGAAACTGTCGGGCTGGGCGCAGGCCGCCTGCGCAAAGCTGCCGGTGCCATCGGCGTTCAGCATGTGCAGGCTGACGTCATGGCGCGCGGCCACCGGACGCAGCGCGGCTTCGGCGCGGGCATCGCAGATGAGCATCTTCGCGCCGGAGTTCGAAACGAAATATTCCACCTCGGCGGCCGTGTAGGCGGTGTTGAGCGGCAGGAACACCACCCCCGCCTGCACGCAGGCGGCATAGACCGCCAGCGCCTCGGGGGATTTGGCGATCTGCACCGCCAGCCGGTCGCCCGGCACCAGACCCGCCGCGGTGATGACATGGGCGAAACGCGCCGTCATGCGCAGGAAATCGTCATGGGTGACGATCCCGCCCCCCACCAGATGCAGGAACGGGGTCTGCTTGCCCGCGTGAATTGCGAAAAGCGCGTCGTAGAGCGGATTAGCCATCTGCCGCCATCCTCTTGGCTGGGTCCTTGTCGTCCGTGTCGTCCGTGTCGGGCCGCGGGTTTGCCGCGGCCGAAGATGCGGCCGAAGACACGGCCGAAGACACGGCGGGCGCGCCCTCCGGCGTCAGCTGCGCCTGCTTGGCCAGCGCCTGCACCTGCCGGGAGGCGATCACTTCGCCGCTGGAGGCGAATTTCTCATGATTCTGGCTGATGCGGTCCAGATCGTAGAGATAATTCACCATGACCCCGCCCGACTGCTTCAGCCCGTTGGCCGAGGTGTCGGCATCCGCATGGACGGCATGGGCGATCGCCCCGTTGTTCAGGTGGAACCGCGCCACCGGATCATAGGGCGCGCCGTCGGCGTGTTTTGCGGCCAGCAGATAATGCGCCGCCAGCGCCTTTTGCCGGTTCGGATCGGGGGTGGCCTCGGGGTTGACGGGGTGGCCCTGCTCGCTCAGCCAGCGATTGAGCCGCGCGACGGGCGACAGGGTGACGAAGGTGCGCAGGTTGGGCAGCTCGCGCTTCAGGTCCGCGACCACCTGCTTGATCAGCGAATTGCCGAAGGAGATGCCCGCAAGCCCCGACTGGCAATTCGAAATCGAGTAGAAGACGGCGGTGTTCGCCTCCTCGGCGGCGAGGACCTCGCGGTCTTCGGCCAGGACGCTGTGGATCGACCCGGGAATGCCGCTGGTCAGCGCCACCTCGACGAAGATCAGTGGCTCATCGGGCATGGCGGGGTGGAAAAACGCGAAACAGCGCCGGTCGGCGGGTTGCAGGCGCCGGCGCAGGTCGGACCAGCTGTGAATGGCGTGCACCGCCTCATAGCGGGTGATCTTTTCGAGGATATGCGCCGGGCTTTCCCAGTTGATCGGGCGCAGCACCAGAAAGCCGCGGTTGAACCACGAGGCGAAGAGGTGCTTGAAATCGGGATCGACCCGGCCGAGCGTGGGGTCCTCAGCCGCCAGCCGCAGCAGATCGCTGCGCATCGCCACAAGCTGTTGCGTGGCACCCGGCACCTGGTTCAGCCGCCGCGCCAGTTCCTGGCGTCGGGGTTCGGCGGCGGCCATGAAGGCGGCGTAGTTGGCCTTGCCGGGGTCGGCCTCGAACGCGTCCAGCGCGGAGCGCACCCGCGCCGGATCCAGGCCGAAATCCGTTGCCAGAAAGCGGAAGAACCCGGCTTTCCCGTGATCATCCAGCCCGGCGTAGCTGTCGAGGATCTGCCGCGCTAGGGCGGCGCCCGATACCTCGCCCCGGCTGCCGAGAAGATCGGTGGCAAGCTCGGTGATCGGGCGGTCGTCGCGGTTGCGTCCCGCGCCCATGTAGCGCCGCTCGAACACGGTCGACAGCAGATCGGCGAGGATTGTCATGTTGCGCCTCCCATCACGACATCGGGCAGCCAGGTGGCCAGCCCGGGAAAGATGCTCAGGATGATGATCGCCAGCACCATGCAGGCCACATAGGGCAGCGATCCCATCAAGATGGTCTTGAGCTTGATGTCCGGCGCGATGCCGTTGATCACGTAGAGGTTCAGGCCGACCGGCGGGGAAATCAGGCCGATTTCCATGTTGATCGTCAGCACCACGGCGAACCAGATCGGGTCGAAGCCCGCCGTCGTGATGATCGGCAGCAGGATCGGCGCGGCCATCAGGATCACCGCCACCGGCGGCAGGAAAAACCCCGCGATCAGCAGAAAGACGTTGATCGCGGCCATCAGAACCCAGCGGTTCACATCCAGCGTGCCGATCCATTCGGCGATGGATTGTGTGATGAAGAGCGAGCTGAGCATATAGCTGAACACCCCCGCGGCCGCGATGATGAACAGGATCATCACCGACTCCCGGGTACTGTCGCGCAGCACCGCCCAGATCGCGCGCGGCGACCACATCTTGTAGATCAGCACCGCGATCACCAGCGTCAGCAAGGCGCCCACCGCGGCCGTTTCGGACGGCGTGGCGACACCGCCGTACATCGCGTAAAGCACGCCCAGGATGATCGCCAGGAAGGGCAGCACACGCGGCAGGATCTCGAATTTCTGCTTCCAGCTGTAATCGGTGCGCGACAGCACCTGCGCATTGCCCGACCGCCAAGTGGCATAGATCGACCAGGCCATGAACAGCCCGACCAGCATGAACCCCGGGATCACCCCCGCCAGGAACAGCCGACCGATCGAGGTTTCCGTGGCGATGCCATAGACGATCATCGTCACCGACGGCGGGATCAGGATGCCCAGCGTGCCGCCGGCCGCGATCGATCCGGCCGCCACACCGTCGGGATAGCCGCGCTTGCGCATCTCGGGGATGCCCATCTTGCCGATGGCGGCGCAGGTGGCCGGGCTCGACCCGCTCATCGCGGCGAACAGCGCGCAGGCGCCCAGGTTGGAAATCACCAGCCCGCCGGGAATACGGGTCAGCCAGCGTTCCAGCGCCTCGTACAGATCCGCCCCCGCGCGAGTCGACGCGATGGACGCCCCCATGATGATGAACATCGGGATCGACAGCAGCGCAAAATTGTCGAGCTTGCCGAACAGGATTTCCGGCATCAACTCAAGCGACCGCGCCCCGTCGAAGAAGACCAGGAAACCGGCCGAGACGATCAACAGGCCCAGCGCGACCGAGACGCCGGAAAACAAGACGACGATGGTGATGACGGCGACAAGGCCGCCCAGCACGAGCGGGTCCATCAGAAATCCTCCCCGGCGCGGGCGCCTTCGGCCCCGGCGCGCACGCGCAGCGGGTCCTTTTCGATGCCGAAGGGCGTATCGACCCCCAGCAGCACGGCGACCATATCGGCCACCAGTTGCAGCAACAGAAGGGCAAAGCCCACGGGCAGCGCCAGATAGGGGATCCACAGCCGGACCCCCCAGACCGTGTCCGACCGCCAGCCGCGCGACCAGGCGAAATGCCAGTAGTCATAGCCATACCACAGCATCAGCGCGACGATCGCGATGGACAGCGACAGCGTCAGCATCGCCAGCGCGAAACGCGCGCGATAAGGCAGCGCGATGGGCACCAGATCGACGTTCACATGCCCGCGCAGCCGCTGCACATAGGGCAGACCGATCAGCGTGGCCGCGATGACCAGATAGATCACCGCCTCCGTCTGCCAGATGGTCGAGCCGTTCAGCACGAAGCGGATGAAGATCATCTGGCAGGTGATCGCCACCGCCGTCACCACCATCGCCGCGGACACCCAGCCCGCCAGGGTCGATATCGCGGCCACCGCGCGCAGAAAGGGGTTCGACCCGGTTCGCGCCGTGGTCGAGGCAGTGCTATGACCTGCCATTCGTCACCTATTCATCTTGTTCTTGTTATGGGTCTTGCAGCCAGGGGCGGCCGTGCCGGGAAACCGGGGGGCCGCAGCCCCCCGCAAACCGATCACTCCACCGCCAGGGCCTTGTCCAGCAGTTCCTGACCGTTGGGCACCTCTTCCACAAAGGACTTGTAAGAGGTTTCCTTGGCAATCGCGCGCCATGCGTCGAAATCGGCCTGGGTCATATTGGCGATTTCCACGCCCGCGTCCTTGAACACCTTGACCGATGCGGCGTCCTGCTTCTTGGCCTCTTCGAGGTAGTAGGCTTCGGCCTTGGCGGAAGCGTCCAGCAGGGCCTTCTGCTGATCGGCGTTCAGCCCTTCGAAGGTGGATTTGTTCATCAGGAGCGGCTGATACATGAACCACAGCGCGACATCGCCCGCGGGGGTATAGCATTTCGCCTGCTCATAGATGCGATAGCTGACAAAGGACGACGACGAGGTGTTCGCCGCATCCAGCACGCCGGTCTGCATGGCGTTGTAGATTTCCGAGCTGGCCATCGACGCGATCGACGCGCCGGCGCCGGCCAGCATCTGCTCGAACGCCTTGCCCGCCGCGCGGGTCTGAAGCCCTTTGACGTCCTCGGGCTTGGTGATGCACTTGTCCTTGCCGACGAAGCCGCCCGCCAAATAGCCGTCGACCAGCACCATGACGTCATCCTTGGCCATGATCTGCTTGATCTCGTCCATGAAGGGGCTGTCGTTCAGCCGTGCGGCGTGGTCGTGGTTCTTCACCAGGCCCGGCATCAGCGTCAGGTTGTAGGCAGGCTGCTGCCCCCCCGCATAGCTGAGCGGAAAGATCGTCATGTCCAGCTGGCCGCGGCTGAGCGGCTTGTATTGCTCGCGCGGCTTGAACAGCGACTTGGAGCCGAAGATCTTGATGTCCAGATCGACGTCGGCCTTCTTGACCTCATCGGCGACGATCTGCGCCACCTTGTGGCGCACGTCCTTGTTCGACCACTGGTGCGACAGGCGCAGTTCCTTGGCGAAGGCGGTACCGGCCGAGGCGGCCAGGGCGAGCGCGGCAACCGCGCCCAGGATGTTCGATTTCATGATGTCTCCTCCCGTTGACGAAAGCCGGTTTTATCCGGGCCATCGGCGGCAGCCTCACGGCACCGGCATCCAGTGTCAAGTTTTTTGTATACAAGGACATGGCAGTTGAACACGAGACAGCCCCCCGCTAGGCTCTGCCGATGGATGTACGCCGCGCCGATACCATCGCCGAAGAGCTGGAGGAACTGATCTTCACCGGCCATTTCAGCAATGGCGACCGGCTGGATGAGATCCGGCTGGCCGACCGCTTCGGCGTGTCGCGCACCCCGATCCGGGAGGCGCTGCAAAAGCTGGCCGTCTCGGGGCTGGTGCAGCAGTTTCCGCGCCGCGGCGTCTTCGTGCGCCAACCCGGCCCGGTTGAGTTGCTGGAAATGTTCGAGGTGATGGCCGAGCTCGAAGCCGCTTGCGGAAGGCTCGCGGCGGTGCGCATATCCGATGAGGCGGTGCACCGGCTGCAACAGGCCAATATTGAATGCGAAGACGCCGTGAGGGCCGAAAATGCGGATGATTACTATCGCGCAAACGAAGGGTTTCATCATTTGATCTATCGCGAATCCGGCAACGGCTTTCTGGAACAGGAAGCCCTGCGCCTGCACCGCAGGTTGAAACCCTTCCGGCGCTTGCAGCTGCGGCTGCGCGGACGGATGGCGCAATCGCTGGATGAGCATCGCGCCGTCGTGCAGGCGCTGCTGGATGCCGACGGCACCGCCGCCGCGGATGCGCTGCGCGACCATGTCGCCGTGCAGGGAGAGAAGTTTCATCATCTCGTCGTCGGCTTGAAATCGCATGCGGCCCGCGGGGCGGATCTGCCGCAGAATGGCTGACAGCGGGCTGACGCAGGCGGGGCAAGACGCCGCAGGCGACGACACCCCCGAAACCGCCTCGTCCCATGCGAGACCGCCATCGCCGCCGCTCACCGGGCGCGCCCCGCTGGACGACCGGCTGCTGGGGCTGCTGCTGATCGCGCTGACCGGCATCGTCATCTTTTCCGAATGGCTGGGGCAGCGCCATTACGGGCTGTTGGCGGCGGGGATCGTGGTGGTGGCGGTGGCGCTGATGTCGCTGCATGTCAGGGCGGTGCGTCTTATCTTTGTCGCGGTGGCGCTGGCGCTGACGGGCTGGGCCTTTGTCGATCGGCCCGACGCCTGGGCGCAGATCAACGCGGGGCTGCAACGCGCGGCGTTCATCGGCGGGTTCTTCACCGCGCTGGCCTCGCTCCGCCATGCGGCGGAAACCTCGCCCGCGATCATGCGCTGCGGGCGCTATCTGGCGACCCAGCCGCCCGGCCGCCGCTTTGCCGCGCTGACGGCGGGGGGGCATGGCTTTGGCCTGCTGCTGAACTATGGCGCGATCGCCCTGCTGGGCAGCCTGGCCGCCGCCAACGCCGCGCAGGAGCCGCGCGCGGACGTGCGCGCGCACCGGCTGCGGCGGATGCTGCTGGGCATTCAATGCGGGTTCGTTTCCATCCTGCCCTGGTCGCCGCTGTCGTTTTCCATGGCGATCACCACCTCGATCATTCCCGGCGCAAGCTGGGCGCGGGCGGTGCCCTATGCGCTGGTCAGCAGCGTGATCGTGGCGGCGTTGGGCTGGGCGATGGACACGATCTTCAAGCCGCGCATCGCGGGTGCCCCGCTCAAGCCGCCCAAACCCGAAGGCACCATCGCCAGCCTGGCACCGCTGGCGCTGTTGCTGTCGATCCTGATCGTCAGCGTGTTTTCCCTGTCGGCGCTGGCGCAGGTGCGCATCATCGCGGTGGTGGTGGCCGTGGTGCCCGCGATCTCGCTTATCTGGGTCGCCATCCAGGGCCGGGGCACCCCGGCGGGCGTGCTGGGCAACATGCGCCGCAAGTCCGCGCGCTTTGCAGTGGTCAACATGCCCGGCTACCGCACCGAGATGCTGGTGCTGATGATGGCGGGCTATATCGGCACGCTGGGCAGCACCGTGCTGAGCGGCCATATCGCCGACCTGGGGATCGACCTGTCGGCGCTGCCGCCGCTGGTGATCCTGGTGGGGCTGGTCTGGGTGATTCCGCTCAGCGGGCAGCTGGGCATGAACCCGATCCTGTCGGTGACGTTGCTGGCGCCGCTGCTGCCCTCGGCCGCGACGATGGGGGTGGACCCCAGCGTCGTCGTGGTGGCGATCACCTCGGGCTGGGCGCTGTCGGGCGCCAGTTCGCCCTATACCGCCACGACGATGCTGATCGGCTCTTTCGCGAATGTCAGCGCCACGCATGTCGGCGTCGTCTGGAACCGCTACTATGCGCTGGTCTGCGGGGGCGTGCTGTCGCTATGGGTCGCGCTGCTGGCGCTTTGGTAAACGAAAGGGGCCTGCGAGCGGTCTAACCCGACCCGCAGACCCCGTTCCGGCGTGCCGACGGCGGCGTCTCGCTCCGCCGTCAGCCTGCGATCACGCCACGGCGCGGGGCTGATCCAGCGTCGGATAGTCGGTGTAGCCTTCCGCCCCGCCACCATAGAAGGTCGCGGTATTGGGTTCGTTCAACGGCGCATCCTGCTTCAGACGCTCCGCCAGGTCCGGGTTCGATATATAGAGCTTGCCGAAGGCCACCAGGTCGACATCACCGCTTTCGACCGCATCGATGGCCATCTGACGGTCATAGCCGTTGTTGCCCATGTAGACACCCCTGAACCGCTTGCGCAGGCGCGCGATCTCGTCGCCTTCGGGGGTTTCGCGGGGGCCGCCGGTCTGACCTTCGACCAGATGCAGATAGGCCAGCCCATAGCCGTCCAGCAGGTCGACGACATGGCTGAACAAGCCGAAGGTGTCGCTGTCGCGCACGTCATTGGCGTTGGAATAGGGGCTGAGCCGCACGCCCACGCGGTCGGCACCGATCACCCCGGTGACCGCATCCATGATTTCCTTGAGAAACCGCGTGCGGTTCTCGACCGAGCCGCCATAGGCGTCGTCGCGGTGGTTCGAGCCGTCGCGCAGGAACTGGTCGATCAGATAGCCGTTGGCGCCATGCACCTCGACCCCGTCGAAGCCCGCTTCCATCGCGTTGCGCGTGGCGGTCGCATAGGCGGCGACCAGATCCGCGATCTCATCCGTTTCCAGCGCCTTGGGCGCGGAGGCCGCGACGAATTGCGTGCCGTCGAAGGTCTGGGTTTCGGCGGTGATCGCCGAGGGCGCGACGGGCGCCTTGCCATCGGGTTGCAGCGATACATGCGACACCCGGCCCACGTGCCACAGCTGCAGCACGATCTTGCCGCCCTTATCGTGCACGGCGCGGGTGACCTCTTTCCAGCCCGCGATCTGCGCATCGCTGTAGATCCCCGGCGTCCAGGCATAGCCCTTGCCTTCGGGCACGATCTGCGTGGCCTCGGTGATGATCAGTCCGGCGCCCGCACGCTGGGCGTAATATTCGGCATGCAGCGCCACGGGGGCGTCATCCTCGGCACGGGCGCGGTTGCGGGTGAGCGGGGCCATAACGACACGGTTAGCAACCTCCATCGCGCCGACGCGCAGGGGCGAGAACAGTTTGGGCGTAGTCATCTCGAATCCTTTCTCCCGGCACGAAACACGAGCCTTCGTCGCGCACGATGCGGGATTGGTTTGGGAGAAACTACATGGGCCGCGCAATCGCGATCGCAAGGAGGCAAGGCACAAATCGAGGGTAAAGATTTCGGCAATGGCACGGCAGCTTCGCATTGTGACCGCATTAGGAGGTGCTATTGTCCGCGCATTCCAACCTACAGGAGGCAGATCATGAAACTGACCAAACGTTCGCTGCTCGGCCTGGTTGCCGCGGCGGCAACCGCGCTGGCGATCCCGGCGCTGGCACAGGCACCGCAGTTCTTTCGCATCGGCACCGGCGGAACGGCCGGCACCTATTACCCGATCGGCGGGCTGATCGCCAACGCCATCTCCAGCCCTCCGGGCTCGCGCGCCTGCGACCAGGGCGGCTCCTGCGGGGTTCCCGGGCTGATCGCGACCGCGCTGTCGGCCAACGGATCGGTCGCCAACGTCAACGCGATCAACGCGGGCACGCTCGAATCGGGCTTTTCGCAATCCGACGTGGCGACCTGGGCGCAGACCGGCACCGGCATCTGGGCCGACCGCAAGCCGGTGGAAAAGCTGCGCGCCATCGCCAATCTCTACGCCGAGACGATCCACCTGGTCGCCGCCGCCGACAGCGGAATCGAGAGCGTCGCCGACCTGAAGGGCAAGGCCGTTTCGCTGGATGAGCCGGGCTCCGGCACGCTGGTCGACGCGCGCATCATCCTCGACGCCTACGGGCTGAGCGAGGACGACGTTCAGGCGAAGTTCCTCAAGCCCGACCAGGCGGCCGAGCGGATGCGCGACGGCGCGATGGATGCGTTCTTCTTTGTCGGCGGCTTTCCGGCCGGCGCGATCGCCGAACTGGCCAGCCAGAAGGCCATCAAGCTGATCCCGATTTCCGGTGCCGAGGCCGAGGCCGTGACCGGCAAATACACCTTCTTTGCCGCGAATACCGTTCCCGCAGGGACCTATGACGGCGTGGACCAGGACGTCACCACCCTGTCCGTCGGCGCGCAGTGGGTCACCAGCGCCGATCAACCCGAAGAGCTGATCTATCAGGTCACCAAGGCGCTTTGGAACGACAACACGCGCAAGCTGCTGGACGCGGGCCACGCCAAGGGCAAGGAAATCACCCTCGACACGGCGCTTGACGGCATCGGCATTCCGCTGCATCCGGGCGCGGAGAAGTTCTACCGCGAAGCCGGTGTTCTGAAGTAACTCCCGAACCGGGGCGCCGCACCAGTTCCGCGGCGCCCCGCCACCCGCCGAAAACGACACGAACAGGATAGCCTGCATGACCAGCGATCTGCGCGACACCAGCAAGGACAACCCCGCCGTCACCGAAGAAGACCGTGTGGAAATGCTGACCGAAGAGCAGATGAAGGAGCTGGAGGAGCGTTTCGACCCGGAGGTCCGCTTTCGCCCGCTGTCGCCCACCCTGGGCTGGATCACCGGCGGGCTGCTGTTCGTCCTGTCGTGCTATCACTATTACACCGCCGGTTTCGGGATCCCGCAGGCGACGGTGCATCGCGGCACGCATCTGGCCTTCACCCTGGCGCTGGTGTTCCTGTCGTTCGCGGTGTGGGGGCGCGGCCGCATCGGCCGGGGGCCGCTTTACCCGCTGGGCCTGCCGCTCTGGGATTGGGCGCTGGCGATCGCGGGGGCGGTCTCTGCGCTTTACGTGCCCTTCGTCTTTGCCGATCTGGCGTTCCGCGTGGGCGACCCCTGGCTGATCGACGTGGTGATGGGCACCATCCTGATCGTCGTGCTGATGGAGGCCACGCGCCGCGCGATGGGCTGGCCGCTGCCGGTCATCGCCATGCTGTTCATCGCCTATGCCTATTTCGGACGGTCCATGCCCGGCGTGCTGACGCACCCCGGCGCGTCATGGACCGGCATCGTCAACCACCTCTACCTGACCAGCCAGGGCATCTACGGCACGGCGCTTGGGGTGATTTCGACCTATGTGTTCCACTTCGTGCTGTTCGGCGTGCTGGCCACGCGGATCGGGCTGGGGCAGCTGTTCATCGACCTCGCATCCGCCGTCGCGGGGCGGTTCGCGGGCGGGCCCGCCAAGGTGTCGGTGCTGTCCTCGGCGATGCTGGGCTCGATTTCCGGCAGTTCCATCGCCAACACGGTGACGACCGGGTCGCTGACCATCCCGGCGATGATCCGCATCGGCTATCCCCGCCATTTCGCCGCCGCGGTCGAGGCCGCCTCCTCGACGGGCGGGCAGATCACGCCGCCGGTGATGGGCGCCGTGGCCTTTCTGATGATCGAATACCTGGGCGTGCCGCTGACCACGATCCTGACGGCGGCCCTGGTGCCCGCCTTCATGCATTTCTTCGGCGTGCTGCTTCAGGTCCACCTGGAGGCCCGCCGCCGCGGCCTGCGCGGCCTGACCAAGGATGAGCTTCCCGTCGCCTGGACCGTGTTCAAGGCGGGCTGGCTGACGACGCTGCCGCTCTTCGTGCTGGTGGCGATCCTGCTGAACGGATTCACCCCCTATCTGGCCGCCTTCTGGGGCATCTCGTCGTGCATCCTGGTGCTGGTGATCCAGAACCTGATGCGCCACGATCTGCGCACCGCGCTGCGCGAGACGGTCCAGGGCATCTGGGACGGCTTCGTGCTGGGCGCGAAATATTCGCTTTCGGTCACGGCGGCCGCGGCGCTGGTCGGGGTGATCATCGGGGTGGTGACGCTGACGGGCGTCGGCTTCAAGATCGCCTATATGGTCACCACCATCGCCGCCGACTGGGCGACGGTCGTCTCCGGCTGGCTGTCGATCCTGCCGTTCGAGGTCATGACCCCGCCTACCCTGACGCTGCTGTTCACGCTGATCATGACGGCGGTGGTCTGCATCCTGATGGGCTGCGGCATCCCGACCACGGCGAACTACCTGATCATGATCGCCGTCGCCGCGCCGATCCTCAGCCTGCTCGGCGTGCAGCCGCTGGTGGCGCATTTCTTCGTCTTCTACTACGGGGTGCTGGCCGACATCACGCCCCCCGTGGCGCTGGCGGCCTATGCCGCGGCGGGGATTGCCAATGCCGACGCCTTCAAGGCCGGCAACACCGCGTTCCGGCTGGGCATGGGCAAGGCGCTGGTGCCTTTCGTCTTCGTCTTTTCGCCCTCACTGCTGCTGGTGGTCGATGGTTTCACGTGGAACCAGTTCTTCCTGGCGACGGCAGGCGCGATGCTGGGCATCTGGGCGCTGTCGGCGGCCTTCGCGGGTTGGCTGTTCGGGCCGGTCAAGGGCTATGAGAAACTGCTGCTTTCGGTCGCGGCGGTGTTTCTGGTCGCGCCCGATCTGGTGGCCACGCTGCTGGGCCTCGCCCTGGTGGCGCCCGTGGTCCTGCGCCAGCTGATGTACCGCGACAAGGGCGGCAGCGGCGCCGCCACGGCCTGAGCGCGCCCGGGGGACACGAACGCTTGCACCAACGGAAACGGGGCGCGGCGGCTGATCGCCGACCGCGCCCCGTTCGGGCGTCCTATACGTGCGGAATGGCGCGCGGCGTCAGAAATCCACCTCGACCGCCACGCCGCGCTCGACAGCCAGATCCACCACACGCGCGGCGACGGCCAGATCCTGCAACCCGACGCCGGTGCCGTCGAAGATCGTCAGCTCGTCGTCGCTGCCCCGGCCCTTGGCCGTGCCGTTGATGACGGCGCCGATCTGGGTGATGTCACCCTCGGCGATCAGTCCCTGGGCCACGGCATGCTGCGCCTCGCCGATGCTGATGGATTGCGCCACCTCGTCGGTGAACACCCGCCCGCGCGCCAGCAAGGCGGGATCAAGTTCCTGCTTGCCCTTGGTGTCGGTGCCCATGCAGGCGATATGGCATCCGCCCTTGACCTGCCCGTCCATCAGGATCGGATCGAAGCTGGAGGTGATCGACACGATCACATCGGCCTCGGCGCCCAGCCGGTCCAGATCGACCGCCTCGAACGGCAGGCCCAGCTCGGCGGCGGTGTCGGCCAGACGGTCCAGCATTTCCGGGTGATAGTTCCAGCCGATCACCCGATCGAAATCGCGCTGCCCGGCCGCCGCGCGCATCTGGAACGCCGACTGATGGCCCGCGCCGATCATGCCCAGAACCTTTGCCCCGTTGGGCGCCAGATGCCGGATCGACACGGCAGAGGCCGCCGCCGTGCGCAGCGCGGTCAACAGGTTGCCCCCCACCACGGCCCGCAGCCGCCCGGTGTCGGGGTCGAACAGCATCACGGTCGACTGGTGGTTGGTCAGCCCCTTGTCGGCATTGCCCGGCCAGTAGCCGCCCGACTTCAGCCCCAGTGCCAGACCCGCCCGGTCGAACCCCGACTTGAATCCGTAAAGCGCATCGGCATGGCCGATGGCCTCGCGGATGACGGGGAAATTATACGCGTCGCCGCGCGCCATCGCGCCGAACACGGCCTCCACGGCATCAAAGCTCTGCTCCGCGTCGATCAGATCCGCGATGGCGGTTTCGGGAACAATATACATGGTCTTCCTTTCAGGCAGCGGGAAACGGACGGCAACCGCCGCCCGCCTCGCTTCTTCTGGTCAAAAATATCCTCGCCGAAGGCGGCTCAGTAGGCGCGCCCGCGCGCCGATACCGGCCACAGCGCCTCGACCTTGCCGCCGCGCACGCCGACATACCAATCGTGTACGTTGCAGGTCGGATCGCAGTGTCCGGGCACCAACCGCAGCTTTTCATTGACGCGCAGCACGCCCTTGGGATCCGACACGACGCCATGCTCGTCCGAGCATTTCACGTATTCCACATCGTCGCGGCCGAAGACCGTGGGCAGCCCGCTGTCCACCGACTGTGCCTTGAGCCCGGCATCCACGATCGCCTTGTCCGCCTTGGCGTGGCTCATCACAGAAGTCAGGATGAACAGCGCGTTCTCCCACTCGCCCTGATCGATCCGGTTGCCGTCCTTGTCCAGGATGCGCCCGTAATCGGCATCCATGAAGGCGTAGGACCCGCACTGAAGCTCGTTGTAGACGCCCGAGTTGCCTTCAAAGTAATAGCTGCCGGTGCCGCCGCCGCCGACGATGTCGCACTCCAGCCCTTCGGTTTTCAGCGTGTCGACCGCATCGCGGACCATCTCGACGGCGATGTCGATCTTGGCCTTGCGGTCGTCATAGCTGTCCATGTGCTGCATCGCGCCTTGATAGGCCTGGATGCCGGAAAACCTGAGTCCCGGCGCCGCGTCGATCGCCTTGGCGATCTCGACCACTTCGGGGGTGGTGATCACGCCGCAGCGGCCCGCGCCGCAGTCGATTTCCACCAGGCATTCGATTTCCGTGCCATGACGCTGCGCCGCCGCCGACAGATCGGCCACATTGTCCACGTCATCGACGCAGACGATGGTGCGCGCGCCCAGCTTGGGCAGGCGCGCCAGACGGTCGATCTTGGCCGGGTCGCGCACCTGGTTGCTGACCAGCACGTCCTTGATGCCGCCGCGGGCGAACACCTCGGCTTCGGACACCTTCTGGCAGCACACGCCGCAGCTGTCGCCCAAGCGCTCCTGCAACTTGGCGACATCGACGGATTTGTGCATCTTGCCGTGGACGCGGTGACGCACACCCATGTCCTTGGCGAATTTGCCCATCTTCTCGATGTTGCGCTCCAGCGCATCCAGATCCAGCACCAGGCAGGGGGTCTGGATCTCGCTCTCGTCCATGCCGATGGCGGCGGGAATGTCGTAGCCGACCTCGTAGTCTTCGATGGGACGCTGCATGTTCATGGTGTTTGTCCTTTCTTCACTGCGCCAGCCAGGGCAGCCGATCCAGATCGACGTTGCCCCCGGTGACGATGACGCCGACGCGTTTGCCGGCAAAAAGCTCTTTGTTCTTGAGGATGGTGGCCAGCGGCACCGCGCTGCTGGGTTCCATCACGATCTTCATCCGCTTCCAGATCAGTTTCATCGCATCGACGATCTCCTGCTCCGAGGCGGTCAGAATGTCGGTGACATGGTTCGACACGAAATGCCATGTCAGATCCTTGAGCGGCACCTTCAAGCCGTCGGCCACCGTGTCGGGGGCATCGTCGGCGATGATGTGCCCCGCGCGGAAACTGCGCGCGGCGTCGTCGGCCTGATCGGGTTCGGCGGCGTAGATCTTCAGCCCCGGCGCCAGGGTGGACAGCGTCAGGCAGGTGCCCGACACCATGCCGCCACCGCCGATCGGCGCGATCACGGCATCCAGATCCGTCACCTGATCGACCAGTTCGCGCGAACATGTACCCTGCCCCGCGATCACGCGCGGGTCATTGTAGGGGTGCACGAATTCGGCGCCGGTCTCCGCCACCACCTCCGCGAATGTGGCTTCGCGCGATGACGTCGAGGGCTCGCATTCCACGATCCGCCCGCCATAGCCGCGCACGGCGTCCTTCTTGGCCTGCGGCGCGGTGCGCGGCATCACCACGGTGCAGGGAATGCCCCGCCGGCCGGCGGCATAGCTGAGCGACAGCGCGTGGTTGCCCGACGAATGCGTCGCCACGCCCTTTTCCAGCTTGTCCCCGGGCAGGCCGAAGACCGCGTTGCACGCGCCACGCACCTTGAAGGCCCCCGCCTTCTGGAAGTTCTCGCATTTGAAGAACAGCTCCGCGCCCGTCAGCTCATTGAGGAACGAGGAGGTCAGTACGGGCGTGCGGTGGATGTAGGGGCGGATTCGGTCATGCGCCGCCACCATATCGTCGAAACCGGGAATGATCATGTCATTCAGATCCTTCATTGCAGTCACTCGGCCGCCATGCGCTGCTGCGCCAGGCTCTGGCGATAATAGTCCTGTGCCGCGGCGACGCCCGAGCCGAGCTTGACCGGCAAGCCCAGATCGACCATCGCCATTTCCGCCGTGGCCAGACCCGATAGCATCATCGCGTCCGTCAGGCTGCCCAGGTGGCCGATGCGGAACACCTTGCCCGCGACCTCGCCCAGGCCGACACCGAAGGCCATATCATAGCTCTGCGCGGCGTGGCTGACAAATTTGGTGGAATCGAAGCCTTCGGGCGTTCTGACCGCCGAGACCGTATCCGATTCAACGGACGCATCCACCGCACAAAGCGGCATGTTCCAGGCAGCGGCCGCACGGCGCACGCCTTCGGCGATGCGGTGGTGACGGGCAAAGACGTTTTCCAGCCCTTCGTCCAGCAACATGCGGCACGACAGCCGCAGCCCGTTCATCAGCCCGACGGCGGGGGTGTAGGGATAGCCGCCCGCCGCATAGCCCTTGGCCATGTCGCGGATGTCGAAGAAGGTGCGCGGCAGCTTCGCGGTTTCGACCGCCGCCATCGCCTTCGGCGAAAAGGCGACGATGGCCAGACCCGGCGGCAGCATGAACCCCTTTTGCGAGCCGGTGACGGCGATATCCACGCCCCATTCGTCGAACCGGAAATCCATCGACGCGATCGAGCTGACGCCGTCGACCAGCAGCAACGCGGGATGGCCCGCGGCATCCAGCGCGCGTCGCAGCGCCGCGATATCGGAGACCACGCCGGTGGCGGTTTCATTATGGGTGGCCAGCACCGCCTTGATGCGGTGTTCCTTGTCCGCGCTCAGCGCCTCCTGGATGCGGTCGGCGGGGAGGCCCGCCCCCCAGGGGGTTTCCAGCACGGTCACATCCAGCCCGTGGCGCTGGCACATGTCGATCCAACGGTGCGAGAACATGCCGTTGCGCGCCGCAAGCACCCCGTCGCCCGGCGACAGCGTGTTGGTGATCGCCGTTTCCCAGCCGCCCGTGCCGGTCGAGGGGAACAGAAACACCTCTGCCGTGTCGCCCTTGAGCACGCGCTTCAGGTCGGCGCGCAGCGGGTGCAGCAGGTCGGCAAAGACCGAAGAGCGGTGGTCGATGGTGGCCATGTCACAGGCCTTGCGGATCGCTTCGGGCATATTCGTGGGGCCGGGGATGAAAACCGGGTTCTGCGAAGTCATGTCGGATCTCCTGGATAAAGGACGCTTGGGCCTTGTCTACGCCCGCCGCCCGGCAGCGGCAATTTTTTTGAAAAAGTATTTCATAAAACTTGAAAAATGGCTTTAATTCATGTTTTCAGTCACCTGCGGTTTTTCATTCCGCATCCCAGCAACCCCGAAGTGGAAAATTCACGATGGCCGATCCCAAGCCCCGTGGCAGGCCGCGCGCCTTTCACGACAAGACGGAACAGAACACGATCCAGTCGCTCGACCGCGCCATGATGGTGCTGGAGGCCCTGTCCGAGCGTGACGGCGCCACCCTGTCGGCGCTGGCGGAGGCGCTGGATCAGTCGCCCGCCACGGTCTATCGCATCCTGACGACCCTGCAACAGCGCGGCATCACGGAAATCGACGCGGGCGCCCAGACCTGGCACGTCGGCCACCGCGCGTTTCTGATCGGATCGTCCTTCCTGCGCCGCACCAGCCTGATCGAGCGCAGCCGCTCCGTGATGCGCGATCTGATGAACCGTACCGGCGAGACCGCGAATCTGGGGATCGAGAAGTCGGGCGAGGTCCTGTTCGTCAGCCAGGTGGAAACCCACGCCTCGATCCGGGCGTTCTTTCCGCCCGGATCGACCTCGCCCATGCATGCCTCGGGGATCGGCAAGGCGCTGCTGGCCCATCTGCCCGACGAACAGCTGGCCCGCGTCGCGGCCGCGACCACGCGCGAAGGGTTCACCCCGCATACCATTTGCAGCGCCGCCGCGCTGGCGGAGGAATTGCAGCTGATCCGCAGCCGCGGCTTTTCCGTCGACAATGAGGAACGCACGATAGGCATGCGCTGCATCGCCGCGCCGATCTTCGGCCTGCATGACGAGGCGGTCGCGGGAATCTCCGTCTCCGGCCCGGTCAGCCGCGTCACCCCCGAGGATGTGCCCAGGCTCGGCGCGCTGGTAAGCGCGGCGGCGCGGCAACTTTCGTTCGGAATGGGCGGGCGCAGGGGAGCCGAATCGACCCTGTAGTTCCGCATTCAGAAACAATCGCTTGCACCGAGCTGAATCGGTTCTTCGTCCGGCTTCTTGGGAACCGGGTGCTGGCGAGCGGCGTTTTGGAGTCAATCGCCCGTGCCCGGTGGGTACGGCTTCGCACGGCCGCACCAGGTCGTGCGGCGTTTCAACCCGTAACGGAAAGGAAATAAAATGCTTCAATGGGCTGCAATTTTCCTGGTTGTCGCGCTCATCGCCGCCGTGTTCGGGTTCAGCGGCATCGCATCCGCATCCGCCGGGATCGCCCAGATCCTGTTCTTCGTGTTCCTCGTGCTGTTCATCATCGCGATGTTTGCCCGGCTTTTTCGAGGAAGGCCGCCCGTCTAAAGCCCCAGGACCGGGCGGCCAGGAAGAAAACGGAAAGCAAAGCGGCAGCGCATCCGAATGAACGGCACCCCCCTGCGCTGTCCGGGGCGCGACGCTGAGGACCGGACCCGCACGGAGCCTGTTACCAGTGCCTGAACAAGCAAACACCCCCCGACTTTGCAGGCGGGGGGTGTTTGCTTGCGCATCAATGGTTCCGAAGCGCGTCGATCAGCTCGTCCTTGTCCATGTCGGACCGCCCGGAAATATCGAGCTCCCGCGCGCGTTCGTATAGATCGTCACGCGTCCAATCCTCATAGGCATTGGCTTTTCCGCCCTTCCGGGAGGGGTGCATGTCCTTGTTTGCTTTCGCATTCGCGATGCGCGCGGCCTTTTCCTTGGACGCGCCGTCGTCCCTGAGCTTGTCGTAGGTTTCATCGTCCTTGACGGAATTTCCATGATTTTTGACCATGAGATCACCACGAAGTTTTCGAGAAGAGGGGATCATCGGCGGAGCTAAGGGGACAGGATAGGCCCCGCCGATGAATAAAAGGACCCGGATGGGATGGGGGGTCCTGAAGACAGCGTTAATTGCCGCCTTTCACAGCGACAACGGCGCCCGGGCTCTATGGTTCCCGACTTTCGCAACTTTTTTCGAATTTTTCCGGGTCCGCTCCGATCTTTGCGCGGCACGTCCGTCCCTCCTCCCTTTTTACTGTGAAAGAGGACGGAACCGTGCGTATTTTTAAAGCGTTCCGTTACCGAATTATGAGGAGTTACGACGTGAGTGTTTCCGAGCGCCCCGAACATTCTTCCGCCGAAACTTCCCAAGATTCCGACGATTATCCAGAACGAAATTTCGGGGCCGACCAGCCCGAGCGGAAAAAATCGGATTCCGACCAGAACGACAAAAGCCGCAAACCCACCCTGCACGAGGAAAAGCACGTGCGCGACGCGGAAAAGCTGCCGTCGCGCCTGATCTACGAGGTGATCCGCCGCAACGGCGAGGCGGAATTGCTGCGACCGACCCGCTCCCTCTTCTGGTCGGGGATCGCGGCGGGGGTGATGATCAGCTTTTCCTTCCTGACGGAGGCGGTGATGCGCCGCTTCCTGCCCGATGCGCCCTGGCGCCCTCTGGTCGAAAGCCTTGGCTACACCACCGGCTTTGTTCTGGTAATTTCGGGACGGATGCAGCTTTTTACCGAAAACACCATCACCACCGTCCTGCCGCTGGTTGCCAAGCAGAACATGCACAACCTGATTTGCGTGATCCGGCTTTGGACGCTGGTGCTGGTGGCCAACCTGATCGGCACCCTCGCCGCCGGCGCGTTCATCGTCTATTCCGGCAGCATCCCGGATGAGTTCAGCACCTATCTGGTGGAAATCGCCCGGCACGCGATGGAACCGGGGCCCTGGGACAGTTTCGCGATGGCCATGCCCGCGGGCCTGCTGATTGCCGCGCTGGTGTGGATATTGCCTCAGTTCACGGGGGCGGGGTTCCTGCCGATCATACTGGTGACATGGATGATCGCGGTCAGCGGGTTTCAGCACATCATCGCCGGGTCGGTCGAAATGTCCTATCTGATCTTCAGGGGCGATCTGGGTGTCCTGGATGCCGTGTTCGGCTTTTTCGTCCCGGTGCTGATCGGGAACATCGTCGGCGGAACGGCGATATTCGCGATGATGGCCTGGGGACAGGTCGTCGATGAGGTGGATGAGGAAAGCGCCGCGGAACTGGCGGATGAGGGGGCGGAATGACGTCTGCCCGCCCGCCGGTTTTTTCGCCCGAGAACGCGGTCCTGTTCCTCGATTTCGACGGGGTTCTCGTCGATCTGGCGGATACGCCCGACAGCATAGCCGTCGATGCCCAACTCCCCGCCCTGCTGGAGCGGCTGCACCGCGACACCGGCGGCGCGGTCTATCTGGTGTCGGGGCGTCAGGTCGCCGATCTGCAACGGCACCTGGGCGGGCTGAAATGCACCGCCTACGGCTGTCATGGCGCCGAAATGGCGGCAGACGGTGGGGCGGTCACCCAGTTGGTAAAGGTCGAGGCCGCGCAGATCGACGCGATGACGCGAGAGCTGAAGCACGCCGCCGCCGACGCCAGCCGCGCCTATCTGATCGAGGCGAAACCCAGCGGTGCGGTCCTGCATTATCGCCGCGACCCGTCGTTGCAGGCAGATGCCCGCGCGCTGGCGGAGCGCATCGTCGCGCGCTACCCTGGGTTTCACCTGCACCCGGCCAAGATGGCGTTCGAATTGCGCCCCGACGGCGTCTCGAAGCTGGAGGTGATCCGCGCGGTTCTCGACCAGCCGATCGCGCGGGGCCGCACGCCGGTCTATCTGGGCGATGACACGACGGATGAGCCCGCCTTGGAACATGTGCGTGCCCTCGGTGGTATATCCATAAAGGTCGGCAGCGGAGAAAGCATGGCGGAGTTCCGGCTGAATTCGCCTGCAGAAGTGGACGCGTGGCTAGAAGGAAAGGGAAAGGAATGAGCCGACTTGTGGTGGTGTCCAATCGTCTTCCGTCGGGAAGCACCCCTTCGGGGGGGCTGGTGGTGGCATTGCAGGACGCTCTGGCCGACGGCGGCCTGTGGGTGGGCAACAGCAACAAGCTGACCGATACCCCCGCCGATCGCCTGACGCGCCACGAAGGCGGCAAGTTTACCCGCATGAGCTTCGATCTGACCGAAGAGGAGCAGCGCGACTTCTACCTCGGGTATTCCAATTCGGTGCTGTGGCCGCTGTGCCATGACCGCGTGGACCTGATGGAACTGCTGCCACAGTACCTTGAATCCTATCGTGCCGTGAACAAGCGCATCGCGAAGATGATCGCGCGCGAGTTGCAGCCCGGCGACCGGATCTGGGTGCAGGACTATCATTTCCTGTCGCTGGGCCATGAGCTGCGGCAACTGGGGGTGACCCAGCCGATCGGATTTTTCCTGCATATCCCCTTTCCCGGCCCGAATGCCTTCGCGGCGCTGTCGCATGGGCAGGAGGTCTGCCGCTGGATCGCGGCCTTCGATCTTTTCGGGCTTCAGGCGCGGCGCGATGTTTCCGCCTGTCTTCAGGTATTTCGTACCGCCAAGGGCGCCGAGCTGCTGCTGAACGGCCGCATGAAGCTGGAGGATAAGATCGTGCAGGTCGCCAGTTTCCCCATCGCCATCGACCCCGAGGAGTTCGCCCGCACCGCGAGGAACGCGCCCACGGCCGGGCTCGATGACGCCGCCGCCACGATCATCGGCGTCGATCGGCTGGATTATTCCAAGGGTCTTCCGCAGCGGTTCCGCGCCTACGGCCATCTACTGGACGCGCACCCCGAACTTTCGGGTCAGGTGGCGCTGTTGCAGATCGCGCCCCCTACCCGAGAGGCCGTGAAGGCCTATCAGGACATCCGCGATGAGCTTGAGCAGCTTTCCGGCCACATCAACGGCGCCCATGCCACGCTGGACTGGACGCCGATCCGCTACATCCACCGCTCGGTGCCGCGCGAACGGCTTGCGGGGCTTTACCGCGGGGCGCGCGTGGGACTGGTGACGCCTTTGGCCGACGGCATGAATCTGGTGGCCAAGGAATATGTCGCGGCGCAGGACGCCGACGATCCGGGCGTGTTGATCCTGTCGAAATTCGCGGGCGCGGCCGAGCAGCTGTTCAACGGCGCGCTCATCGTCAATCCGCACGATATCGCCGAGATGGCGGAGGCGATGAACCAGGCGCTGAACATGCCGCTGGGCGAGCGCAGGGAACGCCACCAGTCCATGCGCAGGGTGCTGCTCGACAAGGATGTCGCCTGGTGGCGCGAACAGTTCCTGACGGCGCTTTCCGCCAGCTGGCAAAGCAGCCAGCCGCAGATGGACCCCGCCTAGAATATCGTGCGCGTGGGCGTCACGGTCGGCGTCACGCTCGACGCCAGGACCGGGGGCAGCGGCGTCAGCCGGTCCCCCGCCGCCGCCGGGTCAGCATGTTCAGCGCCTCGACGAAGGCGGCGAAGGCCATCGCGGCATAGATGTAGCCCTTGGGCACATGCACGCCGAAGCCGTCGGCGATCAGCACCATCCCGATCATCAGCAGAAACGCGAGCGCCAGCATGATCACGGTCGGATTCGCGCTGACGAACCGGGTGACCGGATCGGCGGCGAGAAACATCACCCCCACCGCGACGACCACGGCCGCGACCATGATCGGCAGATGATCGGTCATGCCCACCGCCGTCAGGATGCTGTCGATCGAAAACACCATATCCAGCAGGATGATCTGCACCAGCGCGGCGCCGAAGCCCATGCTGACGGTCTTGATCCTGGCTTCGTGCCCGCTGCCCGGCTGTACCTTGTCGTGGATTTCCGTGGTCGCCTTCCAGACCAGGAACAGGCCGCCGCCGATCAGGATCAGGTCGCGCCAGGAAAACGCGGTCTCGAACACCGGCTCGCCGTATTTTCCGGGCTCTCCGGTGATGCCGAGGTCAAAGACCGGCGCGGTCAGCCCGACGATCCACGCGATGACCGACAACAGGCCGAGCCGCAGCACCAGCGCCAGACCGATGCCGATCTGCTGCGCGGGACGGCGGCGCGCCTCCGGCAGTTTGGAGGTGACGATCGAGATGAAGATCAGATTGTCGATCCCCAGAACGATTTCCATCGTCACCAGCGCAAGAAAGGCAGCCCAGGCATCGGGCGACAGAAGAAGATCGAGCATATGTTCAAGTCCGTGTTCAGTTCGCGCACCACTTAGCGCGCCGCCCGGGAACGGCAAAGCCTTTCGACTGTGGCAAAGCGGCGCCGCACGGGAACTTTCGCGAAAGCTGCGACCGCCGACGGTTGCGCTATGGGCGTGGTCCCGCGCAACCATACCCAACCGTCGACCTATATCCTTTTGGCCACTGGTCGCCTTCGCTCCTTCCTCCATATTGCGAAGGAGGCTCCGGGATCCGCGAAACCTCTGGTTCGAGAAAGTGAAAGCAAAATGAAGGCATCTTCTGATCCGACGGATATGTGGCGCACGGGCGTGGCGCTCTGGACGCTGATGTCCGAAGCGCAGGCGGTGATGGCCTACCGGATGATGGGCATGGCGGGCTACTGGACCGTGCACAACACCGAGAACGAGCGTATGTATTCCGAAAAGGGCCCCGCTTTCGTCGAGGCGAACCTGGCGGCCACGCGCGCCGCGATCGATGGCAAGCGGTTCGATCAGGTCGCGCAGGCCTGGATGCAGCCGTTGCAGCGCAAGGTCAGCTCCAACCGCAGGCGGCTGGCAAAAAGCGGGCCGAAGCTCGACTGAACCCGGCCATCGCGCCACCACGGCAGCACGGACATCGGAAGGACCGAGGACGGGGTGAGGAAGGGCGCGCGGATTACGGCTCTTGACCTTTCGCGCAGGTTGAGAAAGCTTGCACCCATCGTCTGCCATTTGAAATACATTGCCATGACAAACTTGCGCGAACGTCTGTCGAGCGACACACGTTGTGATCACGAACGTGTCGATGCGCGGTTCTCCGCGCTGGATCTGAAGGATCATGTGGATTACGGGCGCTTTCTGGCGGCGCAACGGGCGGCATTCTGCACCATCCTGCCCCTGATCGAACAGCCCGGCGGCGACGAAGTCATCAGCCATATCAGGACGGTCGTGCGTGCGATCGACCGCGACCTTTCGATCCTGGGCCACGATATTCCGCCCCCGCTCAGCCCGGTGGACATTACCGGGCTCGATGCGCTGGCGTGTGCCTACATTCTGGGCGGCAGCCGGATGGGCACCCGCGTGCTGCGGCGGACGTGGCGGCAAAGCCCCGATCCGCTGGTGCTGTCGGCGGGCACCTACTTCGGGCTCGACACGGACAACGCGCATTGGCGCGCCATTGTGGCCGATCTGTCCGCGCGCCCCGCCACCGATGCGCGCGCAGATCGCGTTGTCGCCGACGCGCGGCGCATCTTCGGCCTGTTTGAGCGCGCGATCACCCAGCAGGCTCCGACGCAGACGCTGCTGAAGGGCTTCGCGCTGGTGGTCGAGGATGACCGCGTGATCGCCATGGACATGGCCGCGCAGCTGGGCGACCTCGGCGCCTGCCCGGTCGAGACGGCCTCCACCGCCTATGAGGTTTCCGCCATTCTGGAACGCCGCCGGCCCGCCGTGGTGATCCTTGACGTGATGCTGGGCAACGCCTCGTCCCTGCCCATCGCGCAGATGCTGGCGGCGGCCGATATCCCTTTTGTCATCAGCACCGGCCACAGCCAGCACGACGCGATGATCAAGCAATTCCCCAAGGCCCCCATCGTCAGCAAGCCCTATGACAGCAACCGGCTGACGGTTGCGCTGCGCCTTGCGCTCAACCATCACGCAAGGACGCAGCGGGCGATCTGACCCCTCCCGCGCACAGGACGCAACGCAGGGCGCAAGCCGCAGGCCTGAGCGATCCCCGTGTTGGCAATCCCCGTGTTGGCAATCCTTGTGTTGGCAATCCTTCGCCTATTTTCGACAAAACTCTTTGTTTTGAGCGCATATGAGTGGAATCGCGCGCATCCCTCCGATACTGATGGGGAAAGGGAAAAACGACCTGCCCTGAAACGGCGGGCGTATCGCGGGGATGGGCAAACAGGCGTGACATTGGCTTTTTCAAACGTACGACGCCGGGTCGGGTGCCGTATCGGCAGGGGTGCAATGCGCGGGCTGGCGCTGCTGATCGCCGCGAGCGTTGCGCATCCGGCCTCCGCCTTCGTGGCGGATCTGAAAACCACGATTTCCGACGCCGAACTGCGCAAGAAGCTGGCCGGGGCGTCGCTCGTCTTCGTCGCGGTGAACGAAAAGGAACAATCCACCCAGGATATCCTGGCCGCCGCCCAGGCCGATTACGCGCGAATGGTCGGTGCGCTTTACGCATTGGGGTATTACAGCCCCGTCGTCCATATCTCCGTCGATGGCAAGGAGGCCGCGGCGATCCCGCCGCTGGCGCCGCCCGCGCAGATCAACCGGATCGATCTGATCGTCGACCCCGGCCCGGTTTTCAGCTTCGGCAAGGCGGTGGTGGCGCCGCTGGCCCCCGACACGGTGCTGCCGGAAGGGTTCGCCCCCGGCAAGACCGCCGAAAGCCGCGTGATTTCCGATGCCGCATCGGCGGGCGTCGATGCCTGGCGCGAATACGGACATGCGAAGGTCGCCATCGACGGGCAGCAGATCACCGCCGATCACCGCAACGATATCCTGGACGCCGTCGTGACCCTGGCACCCGGTCCGCGGGTGACGTTCGGCAAGCTGGTCCAGAAAAACGATTCCTACGTGCGGCGCGAACGCGTGCAGGACATCGGCGGCCTGCCGACCGGCGAGCTCTTCAATCCAGAGGAACTCGACAAGGCCGTCGCGCGACTGCGACGCACCGGCGCCTTCCGCTCGGTCAGCGCGACCGAGGCCGAGACACTCGGCCCCGACAACAGCATGGACGTGGATCTGGTCCTGGTCGACGAAAAGCCGCGCCGCTTCGGGTTCGGGGCCGATATCTCCTCGGTCGAGGGGCTGCGGCTGGAAACCTTCTGGATGCATCGCAACCTGCTTGGCGGCGCCGAGCGCCTGCGCGTGGAGGCCGAGGCCTCCGGGCTGGGCGGGCAGACCGGCGGCGGGCAGGGCAGCGGCATAGACTATCGCTTCGGCGTCAGTTTCAACCGCCCGGCGACCTTCACCGCCGACACGGACCTATACGCGCTGGCCGAGGTCCAGCAACTGGACGAGCCGCTGTTTTTCTCGCGCCAGATCAACCTGGAAACCGGGCTGACGCGGATCTACTCGGACAAGCTCAAGGCGCAGGTCGGCGTGGCCTACCGGTTCGCCGATGTGCGCGACGGGCTGGGCAACCGCCAGTTCAACCATCTGACTTTTCCGCTCAGCGTCACCTGGGACCGCCGCGGCGACGAGCTGAACCCGAAGGGCGGCTTTTACCTGGACGCGGAGGTGATGCCCTATCTGGGTCTCGCGGGCAGCGCATCGGGCGGTCGGCTTTCGCTGGACGGGCGGGTCTACAAGGGGTTCGGCACGGACGACCGTTTCGTGCTGGCCGGCCGGGTGCAGCTGGGGTCTATCGTGGGGTCGGGGCTGACCGACACCCCGCCCGACCTGCTGTTCCTGTCGGGTGGCGGCGGCACGGTCAGGGGGCAACCCTACCAGTCGCTTTCGGTGCCGGTGGGCACCACCAAGATCGGCGGGCGGTCCTTCCTTGGCCTGTCGGGCGAGGTGCGCGCCGACATCACCGAAAAGATCGGCGTCGTGGGCTTTTACGACGCGGGCTATATCGGCTCCGACAGCTTCATCGACAGCAACAGCTATTTTCACGCCGGTGCGGGCCTTGGCCTGCGCTACAATACCGGCATCGGCCCGATCCGGTTTGACGTGGCCACCCCTGTCGGCGGCAACACCGGCAACGGAATCCAGATCTATGTAGGCATCGGACAGGCGTTTTGACCCGTATTCTTTTTACCTTGTTTCTGGTCCTGCTGCCGATGACGAGCTTCGCGCAGGACGACAAATCCCGCCTCGTCCGCTTTCTGGAGGATACGCTTTCCACCTCGGGGCGGCAGATCACGATCGAAGGGTTCAGCGGCGCGCTGAGTTCCCGCGCAAAGGTGGCCAAGCTGGTCATCGCGGACGATCAGGGCCCTTGGCTGACGATCATCGACGCGGTGCTCGACTGGAACCGGCTGGCCGTGCTGCGCGGCAATATCGAGATAACCGAGCTGTCCGCCGCGGAAATCCTGCTGCCCCGCCTGCCGGGCGGCGGCGGGTCGAACGCGCCCAGCCCCGAGGCGTCGGTCATCAAGCTGCCGGAGCTGCCCCTCAGCGTGCAGATCGAATCGATCAAGGCCGACCGCGTCGTGCTGGGGGAGTCGATCCTCAAACAGCCGGTCGAGATGTCCGTCGCGGGCAGCCTGTCGCTGGCCGACGGCGAGGGCAAGGCGGATCTTCAGATCAAGCGAATTGACGCGAAACAGGGCGAATTCCTGCTCAAGGCCGGCTATTCCAACACGACGCGCATTCTGGCGCTGGATCTGAACGTGAACGAGGGCCCGGACGGCATCGTCGCCAATCTGGCGCAGATACCCGGCGCCCCGGCGCTCAGCCTGTCGGTGACGGGCAATGATCCGCTCGACAACTTCACCGCGCAGATCGCCCTGAAAAGCGAAGGTCAGGACCGTCTGGCAGGCACGGTTGCGCTGACCACCGTGGCCGAACCGGGGGCCGCCCCCGATCCGGGCGGCACGTCGGCGCAGGGCCAGAACCCCGCTCCGTCCGGCGCCCCCGCGACCACCTACCAGCGCATCACGGCCGATCTGAAAGGCGATATCGCGCCGCTTTTCGCACCGCAGTACCAGCCCTTTTTCGGGCCGGACATCAGTCTGGCGCTCAAGATGCGGCGGTTCGACGACGGGCGCGTGCTGGTCGAGGATCTGGCGCTGAAGGCCGCGTCGCTGCGGGTGAACGGCGATCTGGAACTGGCCACCGACGGTCTGCCGGAACGGTTTCTGCTCGATGTGCGGCTGGCCGACCCGGACGGCAACACCGTGCGCCTGCCGACCGCGGGCAAGGAAACGCTGCTGCGCAAGGTCGATATCAACGCCAGCTTCGACCGCGCCAAGGGGGAACGCTGGACCCTGCTTGGCACGGTCGAGGGGCTTTTCCGCCCCGACATCAGTTTCGAGCGCCTGCGTCTCGACGGCGGCGGCGTGATCCAGCGCGGCAGCGTGAAACAGGCCACCGCGAACCTGACCGCGGCGGTCACGGGGCTGTCCTCCAACAACACCGATCTGGCGGCGGCCCTGGGGCCGAAGCTGGACCTGACGACGGATCTGACCTGGCGCGAGGGCGCGCCGGTCCAGTTTTCCAAGCTGGAACTGGCGACGCAGGGCCTGCAACTGGCCGCGGCGGGCGCATTGGGCGGGCCGAAGGGCACGTTCAACTTCGACGGCGACATTTCCGCCGACGTGCAGGATCTGTCGCGGCTTTCGGGTCTGGCGGGGCGTCCGTTGCAGGGCAGTTTGCGCAGCACGGTAAAGGGCAGCATCGGGCTGGTCGGCGGCGCATTCGACATCACCGCCGACGCCACCGGCAAGGATCTGGGCATCGGGATCGAACAGGTGGATCAGCTGCTGGTGGGCGACAGCACGCTGCGCCTGTCCGCAAAGCGTGACACCCAGGGCACCGAATTGCGCGGCTTCCGGGTGGAAACCGCCGCGCTGAACGCCGCCGCGCAGGGGCGGGTGGCGACGGGCGACAGCGACCTCAACTTCAGCGCGTCGCTTGACGATCTGGCCCGCTTCGTTCCCAGCGTTCCGGGCGCGGTCAGCGTCACGGGCACCGCCGTGCAGGTGCTGGACCAGTGGAAGATCGACGTGAACGCCGACGCCCCGGCTGCATCCTCGGCGGCGGTATCGCTGAACTGGCCGATCGAGGGGCAGCCCTCCGCGACCGTCACCGCCCGCATCGGCGAGGTGCAGAAATTCGTACCGGGGCTGGAGGGCGCGGCCAACGTACAGGCCGAGGCCCGGCGCGAGGGCGAGACATGGCGCGTCGACTTCGACGCGGACGCACCGCGCCAGATCACCGCGAAAGGCACGCTGTCCCTGCCGCCGGGCGGTGCCCCGCAGGCCGAGCTGACGGCCCGCATCGCGGAGGTGCAGGAGTTCGTCCCGCAGCTGGAAGGCCCCGCGACCGTTACCGCCAAGACCCGCCAGGAGGGCGACACGCTGCTGGTGGATTTCACCGCCGACGCGCCCAAGGGCATCACCGCCACCGGCCTCGCGCGGCTGCCCAAGCTGGGCGGCCCCTCGGCCACGCTGACCGCAGAGCTGGCCGATGTGGCGACCTTCGTGCCCGGCGTGCCCGCCTTGCAGGGTCCGGCCACGCTGCGCATCGACGCGGCACAGACCAACGCCACCTGGCGCGCCGATTTCACCGCCGACGCCCCGCAGGACATTACCGCCAAAGGCCGCGTCACGCTGCCTTCGGGCGGCCAGATCGAGGCGCGGCTTTCGGCCGATATTCCACGTCTTCAGGCCTTCGTCCCGATGCTCGAAGGTCCGGCCAGCCTGACCGCGCAGACCCGGCAGGACGGCGAGACGCTGCTGGTCGATTTCACCGCCGACGCGCCCAAGGGGCTGACGGCGCAGGGCACGGCGCTTCTGCCCAAGGGGGGGCTGCCGTCGGTCAAGGCCACCGCGAAACTGCCCGACCTGTCGCAATTCGTGCCCGGCGTGGCGGCCCTGGCCGGCCCTGCCACGGTGCGCATCGACGCCGCGCAGACCGACAGCGGGCTGGCTGTTTCCTTCGACGCCGACGCGCCACAGGACATCACCGCCAAAGGCCGCGTCACGCTGCCCGCCGGAGGGGTGCCCGACGCGCAGGTGACGGTCGAGATTCCGCGCACCGAAACGATCGTCTCCCTGCTGGAGGGACCATCGACGCTGAAGCTGACCGCAAAGCCGGGCACCGGCGAGGACGCGCGCACCCTGCTGGCAGACCTGACGCTGGACGCGCCCAAGGGGCTGTCGGCCCGCGCCTCGGCCCGCCTGCCCGAAGGCGGCGCCCTGTCGGCAACGGCGGATATCGACGTGGTCGATGTCGCGGCGCTGGCGCCGGGCGTGCAGGGGTTCACCGGCCCGGCAAAGGTGCATCTGGCCGCCGCCCGGACGGGGCAGGACTGGGCCGTGACATTCAACGCCGACGCGCCCAAGGGGATCACCGCCTCGGGCGAGGCCACGCTGTCGGCCGATGCGCCGCCGGTGGTCAACTTTACCGCCGAAGTGCCGCAGCTGGAACTATTCGTGCCGCAGCTGAAAGGCCCTGCCAGCCTGTCCGCCACCACGCGGCAGGAGGGCGAGACGGTGCTGATCGAGTTCAAGGCCCGCGCGCCGGAAGGCATCACCGCAGACGGCCTTGCGACTTTCCCGCCCGATGGCGCCACCACGGCGACGCTGGACGCGCGGATCGCCGATGTGGCGACCTTCGCGCCCGGCATCGACGGGTTCAGCGGCCCGGCCACCGTGGCGCTGGACGCGCGCAAGACCGGTGCGGAATGGAACATCGATTTCGACGCCAAGGCGCCCGCGGACATCACCGCCAGCGGCACCGCCACCCTGCCCCCCACGGGCGGGCCCACCGTGGACTTCAACGCGAAGGTGCCACGGCTGGAAACCTTTGTGCCCGGCTTCGAGGGGCCGGTCACGCTGTCGGCCGCCGCCCGGCAGAACGGCGACACCTGGGCGCTGGATTTCACCGCCGATGCGCCCAAGGGCATCACGGCCCAAGGCCAGGTCCGCCTGCCCCCGCAGGGCGGCCCGCAGGCCGATGTGACGGCGCGTCTGGCCGATATGGCGGTCTTTGTGCCCGGCTTTGACGGCCCCGCCATCGTCAAGGCGCAGGCCCGCAAGGACGCCGCCAGCTGGCTGGTCGATTTCACGACCGACGCGCCGAAATCCATCACCGCGAGCGGCACCGTCACGCTGCCTCCGCAGGGCGGTCCGCGCGCCGATATAAACGCGCGTATCGCGGATCTTGCGGTGCTGGTACCGGGCTTTTCCGGCCCCGCGACAGCCACCGCGCAGGCACGCCAGGATCTGGGCGCCTGGGTGGTCGATTTCACCGCCGACGCGCCCAGAGGTATCAGCGCAAGCGGCCAGGCCCGCCTGCCCGGCGACGGCGGGCCGCAGGCGCGCGTGACCCTGCGCGCGGCACAGCTGTCGGTCTTCGTCCCCGGCCTCGACGGCCCCGCGACGGTCGAAGCCACGGCGCGCCAGCAGGATCAGACCTGGTTTGTCGACTTCACCGCCGACGGACCGCAAGGGCTGACCGCCAAGGGGCTGGTGGAACTGCCGCCGGGACAGGGGCCGCGGCTATCGGTCGATACGCGCATTGCGTCGGTCTCGGGCCTGCTGCCGGGGGTGAACGGCCCGGCGAGCCTGTCGGCGCGCGCCTCCCAGAACGGCAACGACTGGACGGTGGAATTTTCCGGCGCGGCACCGGGGTCGACCACGCTCAGCGGCAGGCTGACCGTGCCGCAGGGCGGCGCGTTGGCTGTCGATGCGAATGTGCGCGTGGGCAACCTGGGCGCCTTCGTGCCACAGGTCGGCGGGTCGGTCTCGGTCCAGGCGCAGGTGCGCCAGCAAGCGGGCGGCTATGCGATCAGCGCGACCTCCACCGGGCCGGGGGGAGCCGCGCTGCGCGTGGACGGAACGCTGGCCGGTAGTGTCGGCAATGCGGCGCTGACGCTCAGCGGCACGGCGCCGCTGGCACTGGCCGATCCCTTCCTGGCGCCACGTTCCATCGCGGGCACGGCACAGTTCGACCTGCGCCTCAACGGGCCGCTCGCGCTGTCGTCGCTGTCGGGGCAGATCAGCACCGCCAATGCGCGCGTGTCGCTCCCGTCGCTGCGCAACGCGATCACCAACATCAACGCCACCATTGCCCTGTCCGGCGGGCGCGCGCAGATCGCGCTGAGGGCCGGGGTGGACAGCGGGGGCAGCTTTACCGTCAACGGCCCGCTGAGCCTTTCCGCGCCCTTCGACGCCGATCTGGCGGTCGTCCTCGACAACGTCGTGGTCACCGACCCCAAGCTCTACGAATCCTCGGTGGCGGGCAGGCTGACACTCAGGGGGCCGATCACCGGCGGCGGATTGCTGTCGGGCCAGCTCGACGTGGGCCCGACCGAGATCCGCGTTCCCTCGACCGGGCTGGGCGGCAGCGATCCGATCCCCGACGTCGCCCATGTCGCCGAGCCCGCCGACGTCAAGGCCACGCGCGCGCGCGCCGGTCTGCTGGGCGATGCGGCACAATCCGGCGGCGGCGGCGCGGCGGGCGGGCAGAACGCGTCGAAACCGCTGCGCCTGGACATACGCATCGTCGCGCCGAACCGTATCTTCGTGCGCGGGCGCGGGCTGGACGCGGAACTGGGCGGACGGCTGAGCCTGACCGGCACCACCGCCAATGTGGTGCCGCAGGGACAGTTCGACCTGATCCGGGGGCGGCTCGACATTCTCGGGCAGCGGCTGACGCTTGACGAGGGCTCGGTCCAGTTGCAGGGCGATTTCATACCCGCGATCCGGCTTGTCGCGCGCACCGACACCGGCGAGGTCGTGGTCAGCATCGTGGTCTCCGGCCAGGCGACGGAGCCCAGGATCCAGTTCCTGTCCGATCCCCAGCTGCCCGAAGACGAAGTCTTGTCGCGGCTGCTGTTCGGTCGCAGCATCAGTTCGATCTCGCCCTTGCAGGCGGCGCAGCTGGCATCGGCGGTGGCGACGCTCGCCGGGCGCGGCGGCAATGGCATAATCGCGAACCTGCGCGCGCAGACGGGGCTGGACGATCTTGACGTGACCACCGGCGCCGACGGCAGCGTCGGCGTGCGTGCGGGCAAATACCTGTCGGAAAACGTCTACACGGATGTGACCGTCGGCAGTCAGGGCAAGAGCAGCATCAACCTCAATCTCGACGTCAGCCCCTCGGTCACGGTCAAGGGGCGGCTGGGATCGGACGGCAACACCGGGCTGGGGGTCTTCTTTGAACGTGATTACTAGCGCAGGCCGCCCGGCACCGCACGACCCCGCGAGCCGCGGGAACCCGGCGCCATTGCGACGGTTGATCCAGCAAGGAGAACCGCCATGCTGAACACCATTTCCCAACTCATGCACTTCAAGGCCCGCGCGGGTGACGACCACCTCAAGGTGACCGATATTTTCTTCGATTTCGGCACGCGGCGGATCGAATATGTCTCGCTGGACATCGGCGGCTGGTTCGACCGCAAGGAGGTGCTGATCCACGCGGCGGAATTCGGCACGCCCGATACGGTCAATGAGGAATGGCCCGTCAGGCTGGATCGGGCCGCCGTCGAGGCCGCGCCGCATTGGCACGACGACGCCGAGGACAACGGGTCGATCTTCGACATCGAGAACTGGCCGCCGCTGGTCGTCGGCCCCTTCGGCACGACCTTTTCGCCCCTGCTGCTGAACGCTCAGAGCCACGCCGACGCCGAGGAGGCCGCAGCGATCGAGGGGCACCGCGCGGTGCCCCTGCCCATGCAGGCAGACGACGAAGACCCCGATCCGCAGGCGGCGCGGGACGAGAGCGAGCGCGAAGAGGCAAGCCATATGGCCCGCGCCAGCGAATGGCTGGGGCGCAAGGTTTACGGGAACGACGGGGAATTGGGCGACCTCGACGATATCGTGGTCGATGTGGAACGCGGTCTGCTGACGCATCTGTCGATCTCGGGCGGGGGGCTTTTGTCGCCGCATGACGCGGTGGCGCCCTTCGACTGGATGCGCCATGTGGTGCGCGATTCGCATATCGTGATGGGCCTGGCCTCCGGTCAGCTCGAGGCCGCGCCCGGCCTGCGCGACGACGATGCGCTGAGCCCGGGTTGGCAGGACCGGGTGCAACGACACTACACCCCCGCCGCCTGAGGTTTTCGCCTCGGGGTGGCGCGGTAAAATGGAACAACAGGCCGGAGACGCCGTTGAGGCGTCGAACCGGCACCGGATGGTGAGATCGAGGACAAAGGCAATGCTGCGCATTTCCGCACTGATTTTGATGACGATTGCAGATGGCGGCATGGCGGGTGCCACGACCATCGCCGGGCTGGATTCCATGCCGGATCGCGATTGCACGTTCGACTGCGCATATCAGCCGCAGATGCTGCCGGAACCCGAGGTTCCGCAACCCGGCGCGGATGAGCTGACGGGAGCGCCGGTCTTCGACCTGTCCGAGGGCCACATCGGCCACGTCGCACGGCTGGATTACGACCCGCAGGGACAGATCCTGAACGCGACCGTGGATGTCAATGATGCGACCGCAGGGCGAAAATCGGTCACGTTGACGGCGGAGCATCTGACCATCATGCAGAGCATCGAGACCCCGGGTATGCAGATATTCCTGGATATCTCGAAGATGGACCTGCTGCATCTGCTCAGAGAAGAATAGAACCTCGCGGCGCAGCGCCCGCTTGACCTCGCCCCGTGGGCGGGCGCGGGTCAGACCATCTCCTCGGGCACGCCCGGAAAGGAGCGTCCGAACAGCTTGGCGGGACGCTCGGTATAGGGCAGGACGAACCCCTGCCGTCCCTTCGGCGCGCGCACCTTGTTGCTGTTGGCCAAGATGCGCCACGCCTGTACGGCGGTGTCGGGGTCCGTATAGCGCGCGCCCGCGTCGGACGGCAGCCAGTGGTGCATCACCTTCCGCTTGAGCAAGGCGATCTCTTCGGGATCGTGCAGGGCGACGCCGGCCTCGGTATCCCAGAAAAAGCTGCGGCCGTTGAGGTTCGCAGAGGACACGATCGCGCAGCTGTCGTCGAAAATCGACACTTTCGAATGCACGTAGACCAGCGGCGCGCGCTCGTATTCGCCGCGTCCGTAAACCTCGCCCGCCTCGGGGTCGCGGGCCTGAGCCGGGCAGCCGACGAAGAGCCGCTGTCCGAAGGCGCGGCGCAGGATACGGATGCAGCGGCCTTGCAGATACTCGCCGAACCGCGTGTCCGCCTTGTCGCGATGCATGAAGGCGATTTCCTCGGGCGCGGCGGGCAGAATCAATATCAGCCCCAGCGAGGTGTTGCGCCGCCCTGCCCGTGCGAGCTTGCGCGCCAGCGACACGCTGCGCAGGAACTGGGATTCCAGATAGATCAACCGCTTTGCCGTTTTGACCTGACCGAAATGCAGTTTCGCAATATCGGACAGATGCCGCTTCGGCGACAGGTGACCCAGCGCGAAAGGCCGCCGCCCCGACAGGGTGCGCAACAGCGGAGCGCAATCCGACGGGGGCTTTCGCCCGGCGGTCACGTCCAGAAACTCATCGAGATGGCGCTGCGCCGCCTGTGCGAGCACCCTGTCCTCCAGCAGCAGCTGCACATCCTGCCACGTCTCGCCCGCCGCCTGCAAATGTCGCGGGGTGTCGTAGCGGCGCTCATCCAGATCCAGCCCACCGACATAGAGCCGTTTCTCATCGAAGACGGCGATTTTCTGATGGTGGCTGCAAGGTGTCAGGGGCGGCAGCGGCCAGCGGCGCGGTCGCAGCGCCTCCTTTTGTCTGCACACCCATTCGTCGAACCCCGGCATTTCCTTCAACGAGCGGTCGCGCCGGTGCGGTTCGAGATCCATCAGCTTGCGACAGGTATCCGCGACCTCGCCCAGAATCTTCGGCCACATCACCAGGCGCGGCAGAATGCCGACCCGTGCGGGATGCAGCGCCGCCACCGCATTGAGGCGCGCGGCCCCCGGCCCCGCCATTTCCCGCACCGCCGCAAGCCTGCGCATCGACGACCAGGTGCCTTGGTGCACGTCACAGGCAAGCAGACAATCGAAGTCGGAAATCACCAGATCGATGCTGACCCCGCGGCGCAGCGTATGCACCAGCAGATCCATCCAGTCGCTGCCGATGCGCAGCGCCTCTTCCGACCGCAATCGGGTCGCCGGATCGAATATCCGAAAGCTCATCGAAATGTGCTGCTCTGCGGTCAGAAAACAGCGCTCGAACACCGGGTAGGCCTCATGCCCGGTCACCAGGACCTGCAAGCGATCGGTCCTGTCCACCGTCCGGGAAGGCTGTGCATCCTGCTGCATCGGGCTGGCTCAGGCGCGCTTCAGCGAGCGTTCTTCGACCTCGAAGTCGCTGACCCGGAATCGAAGCGTGACGGTATATTCGGTTTCGGTCTCCTTAACCTCCACATCGCCCAGCAACTGCTGGCCGAACGCCTTGATAAGGCGCGAGCCCAGGCCGCTCGATTCCGCCGGGTTCGAGGTGCTCACCGGCTCCCCCTTGGAATTGGCGATCGTCAGGCACACGGTGCTGTCTTCACTCATCGTCAGATTGATACGCATCCAGGGCGCGCCGTGTTCGGGACGGCCCAGATATTTCAACGCATTGGTCGCCGCCTCGGTCGCCAGCAGCGACAGCGGCACCGCCTGATCGGGATAGACCTCGAATTCATCCAGCCTGACCGTGACTTCGACCCCGGAATCGGGCGGCAGGGCCACCACGACCAGCTGATTGATGACCTCATGCAACAGCAGGTCGCCGCGCACCTCCGACAGGGTGTCGGTCTGGTAAAGATTGCGGTGCACCGTGGCCAACCCCAGAACCCGGTCCTGCACCCGCTTCAGCACGGCCTTGGCCTCCGGCGAATGAAGTTGGCGCATCTGCATGTTCATGATGGACGCGATCAATTGCAGATTGTTTTTTACCCGGTGATAGACCTCTTTCAGCAGAACCCTCTGTTCATGTACGGCATTTTCCAGCCCGGCCTCGTCGCGCAGAATCGTATCGGTCATCTGGATGAAGGCGTCTTCCATTTCCAGCAGCTCGGCCGGCATCCCCGTGCCCGTGCTGGGGGAAAGGATGTGGCGCGTCTGCGCGAAGGCCCTCATCCGCAGCCGCAGCGAGCGGACGTGGCGGATCACCAGCCAGTGCACCGCGAAATAGGATACGCCCAGGCTGACCAGCCACATCAGGATCGGAAACAGCGCAGGCGAGATCCGCACCGGGATTCCAGCCGTTTCAGGCAAGCGGCTGTCCCACGATCCGATCGCGTAAACCGTGTCGCTGACGATGGGCACCACGGCGAACACCCGCTCCTGCCCGGCGCCGTTGCGCGCGACGAAGGCGGCGCCCGGACCACCGCCAAAGGCCGAAAGCGACCTGTTGGCGGGCAGACGTTCGGACACGTCCGACACGCCCCCGTCGGCCGTCAGGATGTCGCCGGCCGCGTTCATGGTGAAAAGCTCGATCGGCTGCTCCTCCCGGACCTCGGCGCCCGCGAGCGACAGTTGCGAATGCGGCAGCGAGATGGTCACATAGCCGAGCAGCACGGCGTTGCGCACCACCGGGAAATTCACCGAAATACTGGTGCGCGAGGTAGCGGTTTCCGGCGCGGTCAGCGGTTGCAGGCGGGAAATGGTGACTTTGGGCTGGGCCGAGACCATCATCTCCTTGAAATCCGTCTGCTCGGACAGATCGTATTCCACCCCGTCGGACGAACAGGTGATGCGCCCGTCGGAAGGGATGTACCCGACAAAGGTATAGCCGTCCTCGCTGTCCAGATATCGGCTGAGATAGGCGGTGCAGGTGCCAGGTTCATCGGCGATCAGATCGATCATCTCGCTCAACACACGGGCGGCGCCGAAGGCGCGCTGGATCAGCTGCCGCTCCTCAGCGGCGGCGTTGCGTGTCAGGGCGATCAGGCTCAGTTGCGACCGGGTCTGGATTTCGTTGGTCAGCGCGCGGGTCTGCATCACCGCGATCAGTCCCAGTGGCAACAGGGCCACAGACAAAAGCGCCATGACCCGAAAGCCAAGGCGCCTTGTGATAGGGCGAAATCCGATACCGGCCAGCATCAGCCTGCCGATTGGGTCGAGGCAGTCAGCACAGCCATTGTTGTTTGATCAGTCAGTTCCAACTTGTCGCCTTCGTCCAGATGCAAAAGCTGCACCAGACGCGCCCGCGCCCGGTTCGCGCGGCTCTTGATGGTTCCGACCGCGCAATCGCACATCTCTGCCGCTTCTTCATAGGAAAAGCCGGAGGCGCCTACAAGGATCAACGCCTCGCGCTGCTCGTCGCGCAGCTGGGAAAACGCCTTGCGGAAGTCGGTCATCTGAAGCTTGCCGTCATGCGCCGGCTTTTCGGCCAGACCCTCGGTGAAGATTCCGTCCACATCCGGCACCTCGCGGCGCATCTTGCGACGGTTGGAATAGAAGGTGTTGCGCAGGATGGTGAACAGCCAGGCACGCAGATTGGTGCCGACCTGAAACTTGTCGAAGTTGGTCCAGGCCTTGACGACAGTATCCTGCACCAGATCGTCGGCGCTGGAACCGTTCCTCGTCAAGCTCAATGCAAAAGCACGCAGCGCCGGCAAATGATTTACAAGATCCTCTTTGGGATCAATTGCTGTACTCATTTCTTGCCGCTCTGTTGCTGCAACTTAGACAGCAAGTCCTTGAACCTGTCAGGCAGATCTTCTTCGACAACCTCCTGATAGACTCGCTTGAGGTTCTCGTCGATCTGACGACTCACGGTGGATGGATCACGATCTTTCATGGTTTCTCGTTGCAACATTTCACGCTACATTTGTTCTATCTGACGGAACCAAACGTGGCCACAGGTGTTTGGTTCCAAGAAAAAGCAAAAAAGGTATGACGACATATGACTAGCGATACCGCGACCGATCTGGCCTCCGCGATCGGACAGCATTTGCCGTATCTGCGGCGGTATGCGAGAGCTTTGACCGGCAGCCAGACTTCGGGTGATCTATACGCAGCCGCTACGCTGGAAGCCATCCTCGAAGATAATTCGATTTTTTCCGGCGACGTGTCGCCAAAGACGGCCCTGTTCAAGGCGTTCCACCTGATCTGGTCGAGCGCGGGCGCGCCCATCGACGAAGAGGAAGGCGGCATCCGCGCCAAGGCGCAGGGCCACCTCAAGGCGCTGACCTCCAACACACGCGAAGCGCTTCTTTTGCAGACCATCGAGGAATTCCACGTCGACGAGATCGCGCAGATCATGCAGATCAACACCTCCGAAGTGGAGGAGCTGATCGGCATCGCCAATGCCGAAATGGAAAGCAGCGTGACCGGCCGTGTTCTGGTGATCGAGGACGAAGCCATCATCGCGATGGATATCGAAAGCATCGTCAGCACGCTGGGTCACGAAGTTCTGGGCGTGGCGCGCACCCGCGACGGTGCGGTGTCGATGGGCAAGAAGGAGCGCCCGGACCTGATCCTCGCCGATATCCAGCTGGCCGACAATTCCTCCGGCGTGGATGCGGTCAACGATCTGCTGTCGCATTTCGGCGATATCCCGGTGATCTTCATCACCGCCTTCCCCGAGCGGCTGCTGACCGGCGAGCGTCCGGAACCGGCCTTCCTGATTTCCAAGCCCTACAACGAGGAGCAGGTGCGCAGCGCCGTCAGCCAGGCGATGTTCTTCTCCTCGACCGAGACGCTGCACGTCTGAACGCAGGCTCGCCGCGCCGCCATCGGTGCAGCCTCATGCCACGCCATTGCGCCCGCCACCCCCCGGTGGCGGGCGTTTTCGTTTGCGCGGCAGGGCGCCAGTCCAGCGCGCGCGTTCCCCCGGGGCGGGAATTACGCAATTGTAACGCGCTGACAAAGCGGCGGACAGGAATGCGCTCAAATTTAACATGAGGGCCGCCTGCCGTACCCTTGTGCAAAATCGGTCGGCGATCGCTCTGCTCATGTCTCTGATCGGGCGACGCCGAACCGGCGGCGCGCTGACCAGGGATGACCCGTTGCAAACAGCAAGGAGACATCTCGATGACCCGCCAAACCGCAATGCACCGCGTCGCGCTCGCCCTGGGCCTGGCCGCATCCGTCGCCGCTATCCCGGCGGCGAGCTTCGCCCAGAGCCAGCCGCTGGCCCAGCGCGAAACCGCTGTCGCACCGGAAACCAACCCGCCGGGCGATATTCCCGACAACCAGGTCTTCATCACCTATAAATCCGCCCAAGGGTTTTCCATGCAGGTGCCCGAGGGCTGGTCGCGCAGCGATACCAAGGATGGCGTTACCTTTGCCGACAAATACGGCAGCATCGACATCGCCACCGCCAAGGCCGCGGCCGCCCCCACCCCCGACAGCGTGAAATCCACCGAGGTCGCGACCCTGACCGCCACCGGCCACGCCGTCGACGTACAGAAGGTGCGCGCCATGCCACTGCCCGCGGGCGACGCGGTGGCTGTCGATTATTTGTCGAATTCCACCGTCAACCCGGTGACGAACCGCAAGATCCGCCTGGAAAACCGCCGCATCTATTTCTTTCATAATGGCGAAGAGGCGATCGTGACACTGTCGGCCCCTGCGGGCGCGGATAACGTCGATCAGTGGAAAATGATGGCCGAATCGTTCCGGTGGGCGTCGTGACCCTGCTGTGCGCCGAGGATCTGTTCCGCTTTTACCATGTCGGCGATGCGGAGATCCGCGCCCTCAAGGGGGTCAGCCTGAAGGTGGACGCGGGCGAGATCGTGGCCCTGACCGGGCCATCGGGCAGCGGCAAGTCGACCTTGCTCGCCTGTCTGTGCGGTCTGGATGAACCCGATGGCGGCACGGTCGATATCGACGGCCGCCGCATGACCCGCCGCCCGGACGCACAAAAGGCGGCGATCCGGTCCTCCGTGCTGGGCATCATGGCCCAGCGCGACAACCTGTTCGCCCATCTGAGCGTGGCGGAAAACATAGGCTTTGCCCTGTCGCGACGGCGCGGCGGGGCGACAACCAGCGGCACGACCGCGGCCGATGCAGGCGGCGCCGACGACGCCCGCATCGAGGACATCCTGCGATCCGTGGGCCTGTCGGAACGGGCGCGCGCCTATCCGGCCACCTTGTCGGGCGGCGAAACCGCGCGGGCCGGGCTTGCCGTCGCGTTGGCGCTCGACGCGGCGTTGATCGTCGCGGACGAGCCGACGGCCGAGGTCGACGCGGTGACCGAACGGCTGATCCTAGACCTGCTGGTCGAGCGCAGCCGCCACGGTCGCGGCGCACTGATCGCCACCCACAGCCCCGCCGTGGAAGCCGTCGCGACCCGCATCCTGCATCTGCGCGACGGGCGCCTGGAAACCCGCAGCGCAGAGGCCGCCGCGGCCGAAAATGCGACGCCAGCCCCCGCCCCCGCACCGAGGCCGGATATCGCAGAGGGCGCTCAACCGGCATCCCGCCCCGATGTGCTGTCCCCGGGCGAAAACCGGAAAGCCCTGATCGCGGCGGAGAGCCTCAGCCGTACCTATGATCTGGGCGGCGATCCGGTTCACGCGGTCGAGAACGCCAGCCTGACCCTGCGCCAGGGCGCGCGCATCGCCGTCACCGGCCCGTCGGGCAGCGGCAAATCCACCCTTCTGCGGATACTGGCCGGACTCGAGGTGCCGTCCTCGGGCGCGGTGACCTGGTTCGGCAACCCTTCGGCCGAGGCGCTGCGCCCCCGGCGCATCGGCGTGGTGTTTCAGGAACCGAGCCTGATCCCGTCGCTGAGCGTGCTGGAAAATGTCGCCCTGCCCCTGCAACTTGCCGCGGCGGGGTCGAACCGCCCGCATCTGACCGCCGCCCAGGCGCTTGACCTGCTCTCGCTGTCAGATCTGGCGGACAAGCTGCCCGATGAGCTGTCGGGCGGCCAGATGCAGCGCGTGGCCTTTGCCCGCGCCTTGGTTACCAATCCCGAGATCATTCTGGCGGATGAACCGACCGGACAGCTCGACCAACCCACCGGGCGCGCCGTCATGCACGCCGTGCTCGAGGCGCTGGACGCCAACGACACCGCCCTGCTGATGACGACGCATGACGCGCGGCTCGCGGCGACCATGGCCGCGCAATATCACATGGATCACGGCCATCTGGCCGATGCCGCCTGAAAGGAGGCTCGACATGTTCCCGCTTTGGATTTCCGGCGTGTTCCGGCACCGCGCCGCACGCATCGCGCTGGCCTACTCGGGGGTGGCGATTGCCGTCACCCTTGTGGCGCTGATCGGGGTGTTTTCGGTGCTCAGCGCCTCGACGATGACCGACCGCGCGGTATCGCAGGTCGTGGTGGACTGGCAGGTCCAGCCCAAGACCGGCGCGGATGCCGCCGCGATAGAGACGAAACTCAGGGCCCTGCCGGATCTGCGCACAGTGCAGACGGTGGGCTACGCCGATGTCGCGGCGTTGCAATCGACCACGGGCGGCACGGTCCAGACCACCGGCGCGGCCAAGGTGCTGGGCATCGACGCGTCCTATCTGACCGATTTTCCCGGCCAGATGCGGCTGCTTCTGGGCACGCTCGACGGGCCGATCCTGGCGCAGCAGACGGCTGCAAACCTGCATGCGGGGATCGGCGACAGCGTTCAGATCATGCGTGGCACCACGCCCCAGACGGTCAAGGTCGCGGGGATTGTCGAGCTTCCGAACGCCGACGCGCTGTTCCAGACCGTCGGCGCGCCCGCGGGCGCGGGGCCGACGGCACCGCCCGACAACGTGCTGATCCTGCCGATGGCCGATTGGACGGCGCTTTTCGGCAATGATCCGGTGCATGCCTATCGGCAATTTCACACCTCCTTCACCCATAAGGCGCTGCCGCGCCAGCCTGACACCGCCTTCATCGCCGAAGCCCGCCGTGCCCGCAATTTCGAGGCTGCGGTGGCCGGCGGCGCCCTGGTGGGCGACAACCTGGGCGCACGCCTCGATGCCGTGCGCGGCGACGCCATCTACGCGCGGGTGATTTTCCTGTTTCTCGGGATGCCTGCCGCGATGCTGGCCATTCTGCTGACGGTTTCGCTGCTGTCGGCCGATCGCGAAAGCAAGGCCCGAAACGAGGCGCTGCTGCGGATGCAGGGCCTCGACCGGCAGACGATCCTGCGCCTGATCGCGTCCGAGGAAGCCATCGGCGCGTTGGGGGCCGCATTCGCCGGCGGGCTTGCCGCGTTGATCCTGGCGGTGCTGCAATTCGGGTCGGCCGCCTTCGCGCCCGCCGCGCTGGCCTGGATCGGGCTGGCAGGCGTAGGCGGTTTCGTGGTCGCGCTGCTGTGCGGCCTGTTGCCCGCCCTGCGCCGATCGCGTGAGGGAACGATCGTGGGCAGCCGCGCCTATTTCAGCCGGGGCAAGATACCGCTGTGGCAAAAACTGTGGCTGGATGTAATCAGCCTGGGCGCCGCCGGGGTCATCTTCCTACGCTCTGCCAGCTCCAACTATCAGGTCGTGCTGGCGCCCGAGGGGGTGACGGCCACCGCGGTCGACTACACCGCCTTTCTGTCGCCGCTGCTGTTCTGGATCGGGGCGATCCTGTTGACCGTGCGGGTCACGTCCTGGTGGATCTCCCGCTCGGGGCGCAGCTTGCAGACCGCGGTGGGCGGCACCGGCATGGCCAAGGGCACCGCGCCCAGCGTGGCGGCAAGCCTCTCGCGGCAGCACCGCAGGCTTGCGGGGGGCATTGCGCTGGTGTCGCTGGCGTTTTCCTTTGCCTTCGCGGTTGCCATCTTCAACCTGACCTACAACGGGCAAACCCGGGTGGACGCGATGCTGACCAATGGATCGGACGTCACGGTGACCGGGTCCACCGGATCGCCGGTCGAACCGATTGCGCCAAAGCTTGCCGCCCTGCCCGGTGTGGCCGCGACGGCGACGATGCAGCACCGCTTTGCCTATGTGGGCAACGACCTTCAGGACATCTACGGCATAGATCCCGGTCGTATCGAGCGGGCGACATCTGTTGTCGATGCCTATTTCGCCAACCGCAACGCCTCCGCCACGCTCAAGGCGCTGGCGGCCACCCCCGACGGGGTGCTGGTATCGCAGGAAACCGTCAATGACTTCCAGCTGGCGTTGGGAGACACGATCAATCTCAGATTGCAGGATGCGACGACCCATCAATACAAGAGCGTCCCGTTCAAATTCGTCGGCGTGGCGCTGGAATTCCCGACCGCGCCCAAGGATTCCTTTCTTGTGGCCAATGCCGACTACATCGCCCAGCAGACCGGCGCCCCGGGACGGGAGGTTCTGTTGATGCGCAGCAACGGCGATCCGAAGGCGCTGGCGGCCGAGGTGCGCAAGAGCCTCGGCGCGTCGACGGCCTATAAGGTGACGGATCTGTCGACGGCCTTCGGCATCATCTCCTCCAGCCTGACGGCGGTGGATCTGGGGCGGCTGACGAAGGTTGAGATCGGCTTTGCGGTGCTGCTGCTGGCCGCGGCCACGGGGATGCTGTTGTTCCTGGGTTTCGCCGAACGCAGGCGCAGCGCCGAGATCCTCAAGGCGCTCGGCGCGTCCCGAACCGAGGTCGGCGGCTTTCTATGGAGCGAGGCGTTGCTGATCCTCGTGCCGGGCGCCGTGATCGGGGCGGTCATCGGGGTGGCGGCGGCCGACATGCTGGTCAAGTTGCTGTCGGGCATCTTCGACCCGCCGCCCGACGCGCTGTCCTATCCGCTGCTGATGCTGTCGGGGTTCGTTCTGGTCAGTATCCTCGCCACCATCGCCGCCGTGCGTTTTGCTCGGCAGCGGCTGGACCGGCAAACAGCTGCCTGACATGCGCGGGAGGGGGCGGTAGTCGCCCCCTCGACCACCGCAGGACCAAGTGACCCGATGTTGCGGGCTCCGGGCGACCGGCCCACGGGGGAATGACGGAAAGGAAAACGCCTGCCGGGGGCATCCCGACAGGCGTTTTTCATGTCCAAACCAGAGCGCCGCTCGGGGCAGCGCGGTGGGGGCGGCGATCAGGCCAGCGAACGCTCGACCTCTTCGCGCTCGAAGATCTCGATGACATCGCCGGCACGGATATCTTCGTAGTTTTCGAACGCCATGCCGCATTCCTGACCCGACTGGACCTCTGCGACCTCGTCCTTGAACCGCTTGAGCGTCTTGAGGGTGCCCTCGTGGATCACCACGTTGTCGCGCAGCAGGCGAACGCCCGCGGACCGGCGCGCGATACCCTCGGTGACCAGACAGCCGGCGACCTTGCCGACGTTCGACACCTTGAACACCTCGCGGATTTCCGCGTAGCCGATGAAATTCTCGCGAACCTCGGCGCTCAGCAGGCCGGAAGCGGCCTTCTTCACGTCGTCGACCAGATCGTAGATCACCGAGTAGTAGCGGATTTCCACGCCCTTCTGGTTGGCGGTGTTGCGCGCGGAGGCGTTGGCCCGGACGTTGAACCCGATGACCGGTGCGCCGGATGCCTCGGCCAGGCCGATATCCGTTTCGGTGATGGCACCGACGCCCGAATGCAGCACGCGCACGCGGACCTCTTCGTTGCCGATCTTTTCCATCGCCTGCACGATCGCCTCGGCGGACCCCTGAACGTCGGCTTTCACCACGATCGGCATTTCGCTGACGTTCTCGTCGTCCTTCGCCTTGGCCATCAGCTGTTCGAGCGTGGTGGCGGCACCGGCGGCGGCGCGCTTTTCCTTGGCGGCGTTGGCGCGGTATTCCGCGATCTCGCGCGCCTGCGCCTCGGTCTCGACGACGTTCAGAACGTCGCCGGCCTCCGGCGTGCCGTTCAGGCCGAGAACCTCGACCGGAACCGAGGGCCCGGCCTCCTTGATGCGCTCGCCCTTGTCGTTGATCAGCGCGCGAACCTTGCCGTATTGCTCACCCACGACGAAGATGTCGCCCTGGCGCAGGGTGCCGTTGCGCACCAGCACCGTTGCGACCGGGCCGCGGCCCACGTCGAGCTGCGCCTCGATCACCGCACCCTGGGCAGGGCGGGCGGGGTTGGCTTTCAGATCCAGCAATTCGGCCTGAAGCGCGATGTTTTCCAGCAGCGTGTCCAGCCCGGTGCCCTTGACGGCCGAAACCTCGACGTCCAGCACATCGCCCGACATCTTCTCGACGATGACCGAATGCTGAAGCAGGTCGGTCCGCACCTTGTCGGGATCCGCGCCGTGCTTGTCGATCTTGTTGATCGCCACGATCATCGGCACCTCTGCCGCCTGCGCGTGGCGGATCGCCTCGATCGTCTGGGGCATGACGGCGTCATCGGCCGCAACCACCAGGATGACGATGTCGGTGACCTGCGCGCCCCGCGCCCGCATCGAGGTGAATGCGGCGTGGCCGGGCGTGTCGAGGAACGTCAGGATGTTGCCGTTCTGGTTCACCTGATAGGCGCCGATGTGCTGCGTGATGCCGCCGGCCTCGCCCGCCACGACCTTGGCGTTGCGAATCGCGTCCAGCAACGAGGTCTTGCCGTGGTCGACGTGGCCCATGACGGTGATGACGGGCGGGCGGGTCACCAGATCCTCGTCCTTGTCGGGGGCCTGTTCGATCACCTGCTCAACGTCGGAGTCGGAGACGCGCACGACGCGGTGGCCGAATTCCTCGATGATCAGCTCGGCGGTGTCGGCGTCGATGGTCTGGTTCTGCGTGGCCATGATGCCGCTCTGCATCAGCGCCTTGACCACATCGGCCACACGTTCGGCCATGCGGTTCGCAAGCTCCTGCACCACGATGGCTTCGGGAAGCTGGACGTCGCGCACGACCTTTTCCCGCTCCACATTGCCGCCCATCGCCTTCTGGCGGGCGCGCTCCTGCTTGCGCTTCATCGCGGCCATGGAGCGTTGGCGTCCGCCCTCGCCGCCGGTCAGCGCCTGGTTCAGCGTCAGCTTGCCACCGCGGCGTCGGTCGTCGCCCTTGGTCTTGACCTCGCGCTTGGGCCGGTCGTCGCGCTCCTTGCGCGGCGGCAGGCCGGGTTTGGTCGCGGGGGCGGGGCGACCACTGGTGGGCGCGTTGGCATTGGGGTTGGCGACCGGTGCGGGCGCAGGCGTATCGGCGCGGGTGCGGGCCTCTTCGGCCTCGCGCTGGCGGCGGGCGTCCTCTTCGGCCTTGGCCTTCGCCTTTTCCTCGCGCTCGCGCTCTTCGCGCTCTTTCTCTTCGATTTCGGCGCGGCGGCGTTCACGCTCCTCGGCGCGCTCGCGCTCCTCGCGCTCGCGCTGCTCGGCTTCGATGCTTTCGCGCGCCTTGGCCGCCTGGAGCGCCTTCAGACGGCGATCCATTTCGGCGTCGGTAATACCGGCCGGCCGCTTCGATGCATCGGGCCGCGAGGCGCCGGAGACGGAACCCTTTGCGCCCGCTCCGGGCTTGGGAACCACGACGCGCTTGCGCTTGGTTTCCACCACGACATTCTTCGTCCGGCCATGGCTGAAGCTTTGCTTAACCTGACCGCTGCGCGGACCACCGCGCAGACCGAGAGTTTTCTTGCCGTCTTGATCGCTCATGCGTCTGTCGTACCCTTTCCGGTGGACATTCCACCGTCATTTTCGCGAACGCCCGAAAGCCGTCCGGCCTCGTCTACAACACGAGTAGCGAGTCCACCAGCCGATAAGGCGCCATGTATCACACTTTCGCGGCCGAATGCCAAACCCAATTCCCGGGCGGTCAGACAACCGATAAACCCTTCGTTTCCTGACGGCGGGCGCAGCTTCGACTTGCCGCGTTCCGACCCGTCGCTGGCCTGAAGAAGCACGCGCGCCTCTTCCGTCACCAGCCAGCCCTTGACCTTCTCATAGCCCGCCACGGCCTGCCCCGCCTTGCGGGCGAGCGAGATCAGTTCGATCACGCGGCGCAGCAAAGCGGCCTCGACCACATCGGGCAGGTCGGGCGCCACCTGCACCGGCCTGCGCGCGGCGCGCGAAAAGAGCTTCTTGTCGACCGCGCGCCGCAATGCCGCACGATCGGCGCTGACCCAGATGCCGCGCCCCGGCAGCCTGCCCATCAGATCGGGCAGAACCTGCGCATCGGGCCCGACGACGAAGCGCAGCAGGCCCCCGGGGTCCTGCGTCCGCCCCGTGGCGATGCAGCGCCGTTCGGGGGCGCTGCGATCCTTGCTTCGGCCTCCGCGGCTCATCTGGATGCCTTCTTCCCGGTGCGCATCGTCATCGGCCCCGTTTTCGTTGGGCCCGTCTTCATCGTTGGGCCCGTCTTCAGCAGCCCCGCGGTCGTCGGCCCCCTGGGCGGCGCGTTGACCGATTTCCTTTCCGGTCATCCGCGTGATCCTCAGGCCTTGACCTCCGCCGCGGCCATGGTTTCACCCTCTTCGTCCGCCGGTGCATCCGCTTCGTCTTCGCCCGTCAGTTCGGCGGGGTCGACCCAGCCCAGTTGGATGCGCGCGGTCATCACCATGTTCTGGGCCTCCTCCAGAGACACCTCGAACTTTTCAAGCAGGCCTTCGTCCTTGACGCGCTCTCCGTTGGCGACGGTCCAGCCACCGGCCAGTTCCCAATCGGCGCAGGTGGCGAAATCCTCGATGCTGAGGACGCCATCTTCGGCAAGCGCCTCGATCATCTGGGGTGTCAGCCCTTCGAAATCAAGGAGGCTTTGCTGTACACCCAGCTCGGCGGCATGTTCCAGCGCCTTTTTGTTCTGCGCCTCGATGTTGTCGCGGGCACGGGCCTGAAGCTCTTCGGCGGTGCCCTCGTCCACGCCGTCGATCACCAGCAGTTCGGACGGATCGACATAGGCCACTTCCTCGAGCGAGGTGAAGCCTTCGGACACCAGAAGCTGGGCGAAGAACTCATCCAGATCCAGCTTGTCGACGAACAGCTGCGTGCGCTCGACGAATTCGGCCTGACGGCGCTTGCTTTCCTCTTCCTCGGTCATGATGTCGATATCGAGCCCGGTCAGCTGGCTCGCCAGACGCACGTTCTGGCCGCGCCGACCGATGGCCAGGCTCAGCTGCTCGTCGGGCACGACGACCTCGATGCGCTCGGCCTCTTCGTCGAGCACGACCTTGGTCACCTCGGCGGGTTGCAGCGCGTTCACCAGGAAGGTCGGTTGATCCTCATTCCAGGGGATGATGTCGATTTTCTCGCCCTGAAGCTCGTTCACCACGGCCTGCACCCGGCTGCCGCGCATACCCACGCAGGCGCCGACGGGATCGATGGAACTGTCGTAGGAAATCACGGCGATCTTGGCGCGGCTGCCTGGATCGCGGGCCACGGCCTTGATCTCGATGATGCCGTCGTAGATCTCGGGAACCTCCATCTTGAACAGCTCCGCCATGAACTGCGGATCGGTGCGCGACAAAAAGATCTGCGGCCCGCGCGGTTCGCGGCGTACATCCTTGATGAAGACGCGGATACGGTCGTTGGGGTGATAGCTTTCGCGGCCGATCTTTTCGTTGCGGCGCAGCACGGCTTCGCCACGGCCGATATCGACGATGACGTTGCCGTATTCCTCGCGCTTGACCAGACCGATGATGATCGTGCCGGCACGGTCCTTGAATTCCTCGTACTGGCGGTCGCGCTCGGCCTCGCGGACCTTTTGCAGGATCACCTGCTTGGCCGACTGCGCGGCGATGCGCCCCATCTCGACGGGCGGCACCTCGTCAGTGATCTCGTCGCCGATCTGCGGGTCGGCCAGATAGGCCTTGGCCTCTTTCTGGGTCATTTCGGCCTGATAGTTCTCGACCTCTTCGACCACGGTGCGCACGCGGGTGAAGGTGGCCCGCCCGGTCTTGCGGTCGATGTTGACCCGGATATCCATCTCGGCGCCGTAGCGGCTTTTGGCGGCCCGGGCGAGGCTTTCCTCCATCGCCTCGACGACAAGACCGGGGTCGATCATCTTTTCACGGGCGACCGCCTCGGCGGTTTGCAAAAGCTCCAGCTGGTTTGCTGATGTGATGGCCATTACTCAGTCCTCCTCGGAACCGGGGTCGGTTTCAATGTCGTCAAATTCGGTCTCGTCGATGCCGTCGCCGGACATGCCCGCGGCCTTGCGCTGGCGCAGCATTTCCCGGATCAGCTCATCGGTCAGCACCAGCTTGGCATCCGACAGCCAGTCGAATTGCAGCCCGATGATGCCCTGCTCGATCTGGATCAGGATCTCGCCGTCCTGCACGCCCTGCAACACGCCCTTGAATCGGCGCTGGCCGTCGATCAGCTCGGTCGTCTCGATCTTCGCCTCATAGCCTTCCCAGGTCTCGAAATCCTTGAGCCGGGTCAGCGGCCGGTCGATGCCGGGGCTGGAAACCTCGAGCGTGTAGGCATCCTCCAGCGGGTCCTCGACGTCGAGCGTGGCGCTGACGGCCGTGGAAATGCGCGCGCAGTCATCGACCTCGATCCCGCCCTCGGGACGCTCGGCCATGATTTGCAAGGTGTGGGACTTGCCGCCCATCAGACGCACGCGCACCAGCTCGAACCCCATCCCCTCGATCACGGGGGTGATGATTTCGGCCATGCGCCGGTCGATGGAGGCTTTCGCGATGAGATCGTTCATAGGGTGGTCGGTCATGGTTCCGGTCTGGCGAATGGGCACAAAAAAACGGGCGCGCGGCCCGTTGATATTTCCCGGTGGTGCTTCGGAGGAAGAAACCGACGCGCCGCTGATGTTGGGGATATACGCCCCGTTCATCGAAACCGCAAGAGCCTAGGCGAAAGAGCGGCCGACGCCATCGGAACCGTCCCGCCGAAGCGCCGCCGCACGGTTGCGGCACGATGAAAAACGCCCCGCGAAAGCGGGGCGTCTCTCTTGTCTTCAATCCCGTTCAGGCGATGCGGGAACGCGCCGTCACGCTGTTTTCCACCAGCGTTCGGCCATGCGCGCATTGTCCATTTGCCAGAGATTGCCGACCGTCTCGGGCGTGCCGATGTCCTTGGACAGCGCCTGCACGTAGTTGGCGAACATCGGGATGATGGCACCGCCCTCGTCGCGCAGGATCTGCTGCATTTCATGGTACTGCTTGCGGCGGCTTTCGCTATCCAGATTAGCGCGCGCGGCCAGCAGCAGCTCCTGGAACCGGGGATGATCCCATTGCGTGTCGTTCCACGGCACGCCCTTTTCATAAGCGCTGGAAAACATCCAGTCCTCGGTGGCGCGGCCCGACCAGTAGACGGCGCAGAACGGTTTTTTCAGCCAGACGTTCGACCAATAGCCGTCGGCGGGTTCCTGGACCACGTTGATCTTGATCCCCGCCGCGCCGGCCGAGGCCTGGTAAAGCTGCGCCGCATCGACCGCGCCGGTGAAGGCCGCGTCGGATGCCGACAGGTTCAGCGTGATGTCGCCCAGCCCGGCCTTTTCCAGGTGGAACTTCGCCTTGTCGGGATCGTAGGCCAGCTGCTCCAGGTCGCCGGCGAAATACTGGTTCGCAGGGCCGATGGGCGTGTCGTTGCCAACCTGGCCGTGACCCAGCAGGATCTTGTCGACCATTTCCTGACGGTCGATGCCGTATTTCAGGGCCTGACGCAGGTGCACGTTGTCATAGGGGCTGGTCTGGGTCAGCATCGCGAAAGTGTAATGCTGATTGCCCGTCACCTCCTGGATGTCGATCTTGGGGTTCGCGCGCAGCAGGGCCTCTGTCTTGAAATCGATCCGGTTGATCGCGTCGACCTGGCCGGTCATCAGCGCATTCATCCGCGCGGTCGAATCGTTGATCGCGATATATTCGATTTCGTCGAAATACCCGGCCGAGCCGTCCTTGTAGTGGCTGTCGACACGCTTGCCGACGAAGCGCACGCCCGGCTCGAACGCCTCGACCTTGTAAAGACCGGTGCCGATGCCCTTGGCGATCGCTTCCTCGATCTGACCCGCGGGATACATCAGCAGGTGATAGTCCGACATCAGGAACGGGAAGTCGGCGTTGCCACCGCCCAGGGTGAATTGGATCTGGTGATCGTCGATCTTCTTCATCTCGGTGATGGCAGAGACGATCGGCTTGGCGGCGGATTTCGCACCTTCGGCGGTGTGCAGCTCCAGACTGGCGATCACGTCGTCGGCGCCGAACGCCTTGCCATTGTGGAAGGTCACGCCCTTGCGCAGGTTGAAGGTCCAGGTCTTGGCGTCGGAACTTGCGTCCCAGCTTTCGGCCAGCTCGCCGCGCAGCGTGCCGTCGGGGGCCACCTCGGTCAGGCTGTCGAAGACAGAGCCCTGCGCCGCGGCGATCATGAAGATGTCGGAATGCGTACGGCCATCCCAGCTGTCGGAGCTGTTGGCGCCATTCAGTCCCACCCGCAGGCGGCCGCCCTTTTTCGGTTCCGCCCGCAGCGGCATTCCGCTTGCGGCCAGAACGCCCGCCGCAACACCGGTCTTGAGCATCCCGCGTCTGCTGAATCTCGTCATCTTCTTCTCCCTTTCGTTATGTCTCGCATGTCCCGGCGTGGCGGGACGGCACTCTGATTCGCCTTACATCTTATCAATTGCGGCATCGCCGATGTTATCAACGCCGCGTTCCGCCAGCAGATCGGTCAGCCAATCCGGGTCCATTTCCGGGATCGAGCTGAGCAAAAGATCGGTATAAGGGTGATGCGGCGGCGTGAACATGGCATCCTTCAGCCCCTGTTCCACCACCTCGCCCTCCTTCATCACGACGACCTCATCGGCAATCGCGCGCACCGTCGCCAGATCATGCGTGATGAACATATAGGAAAGCCCCAGTTCATCCTGCAACCGCGCCAGCAGTTTCAGGATGCCCTCCGCCACCAGCTGATCCAGCGCGCTGGTGACCTCATCGCAGATGATGACCTTGGGTTCGGCGGCCAGCGCGCGGGCGATGCCGACGCGCTGTTTCTGCCCGCCCGACAGCTCTCCGGGAAGGCGATCGGCATAGATGGCGGGATCAAGTTCGATCTCTTCGAGCAGTTGATGCACGCGGGCACGCTTTTTCCTGCCGCGCAGCCCCATGTAGAACTGCACCGGCCGCCCGATGATCTCGGCGATGGTCTTGCGCGGATTGAGCGCGGTGTCGGCCATCTGATAGATCATCTGCGTCTGGCGCAGCTGGGCCTTGGACCGTTTGCGGTAATCGGCAGGCAGCGGCTCGCCCTCGAATTCGATCACGCCGGCGGTCGGCGGCAACAGCCCGGTGATGCAGCGCGCCGCGGTGGATTTGCCGGACCCGGATTCGCCCACCACCGCCACCGTGCGGCCGGCATGGATGTCAAAGCTGACATCATGCAGCACCGGCGTCTTGCCATAGGCGGCATGCACGTTCTTGAGACTGAGGATCGGCACCGACCCCGGCGCCACGGCGGGTTTCTGGGGCCGCTCGAAACTGCGGACCGCCCACAGGCTGCGGGTGTAGTCCTCCTGCGGGTTGGCCAGCATCTCGCGGGTGTCGGCCTCCTCGACCTCGTCGCCTTTCAGCAGCACCTTGATGCGGTCGGCCATCTGCGCGACCACCGCCAGATCGTGGGTGATGTAAATGGCCGCGGTGTTGAAATCGTCGACGATCTTGCGGATCGAGGCGAGAACCTCGATCTGGGTCGTCACATCCAGCGCCGTCGTCGGCTCGTCGAAGATGATGAGATCGGGTCGGCACGACATCGCCATCGCCGTCATCGCACGCTGCAACTGGCCGCCCGACACCTGATGCGGATAGCGAAAGCCGATCTCGTCCGGGTTGGGCAGGCGCAGGCGGGTGTAAAGCTCAATCGCGTCCTCGGCGCTTTCGCTGCGACCCATGACGCCATGCTGCACCGGGGCCTCGGTGTGCTGGTCGATCAGCTTGTGCGCCGGGTTGAACGAGGCCGCCGCCGATTGCGCGACATAGGCGATGCGCTTGCCCAGCAGGTCGCGTTTGACCGCCGCGGAGGCATTGATCAGATCGATGCCATCGAATTCGACCGCGCCCTCGCTGATGCGCACGCCGTCGCGGGTGAAGCCCATCGCGGCCAGACCCAGCGTCGATTTTCCCGCGCCGGATTCGCCGATCAGGCCCAGAACCTCGCCCCGGTTCAGATCCAGGTCGATGCCGTTGATGATCGGTATCCAGGTCTCGTCGCTGCTGCCCTCCAGTTTCAGGCCGCGCACCTTGAGAAGCGGTTCGCTCGATTTCGTCATGCGATCACTCCTTCAGGCCGCTGGTCTTGTGCAGCATCCAGTCCACGACGAAATTCACCGCCACCGTCAGCAGCGCGATCGCCCCTGCGGCCATCAAGGGCGCGGCAGCCGCCAGCGGGGCGAAGGCGGCATAGTTGATGAACTGTGACAGGTCGCGCACCATCGTGCCCCAGTCGGCCAGCGGCGGCTGGATGCCCACCCCCAGGAACGACAGCGCCGCGATGGTCAGGAAGACAAAGCAGAACCGCAGCCCGAATTCCGCCAGCAGCGGCGCATAGGCGTTGGGCAGAACCTCGCGGAACACCAGATAACCCAGGCCCTCGCCGCGCAGCTTCGCGGCCTCGATATAGTCCATCACGACGATGTTCAGCCCGACCGCCCGCGACAGGCGAAAGACGCGCGTGCTGTCGATCACCGCGATGATGATCACCATGTAAAAGGTCAAAAGCCCCGACTGTGATCCCGCCCAGGCCGACGCGATCGTCATCAGCAACAGCGCGAAGATCAGCGCCGGGATCGCCATCAGCACATCGACCCCCCGGCTGAGCAGCTGATCCAGCCAGCCGCCCAGAACCGCCGCCAGAAACCCCAGCGAGCCGCCCAGGACAAACGCAAGGCACGTCGTGGCGAAGGCGATGCCGACGGTGTTCTGCGCGCCATAGATCAGCCGCGACAGGATATCCCGCCCGATCTGGTCGGTGCCCAGCGGGAACCCCGGATCGCCGCCCAGCGCCGGATCGCCGCCCGCCGCCAGGTTTGCCTGGCTCAGGATTTGTTCCTGCCCGTAGGGGGCCAGCCACTGCGCGAAAATCGCGACGAAAGCATAGATCAGGATGACCAGAATGCCGAAGGCCGCCGTCAGCGGCATTTCGCGGAACAGCCGTCTGGTCGAGGCAAGCCCCACGTACCGCCCCAGAAGCCGGAACAGGAAAGCGGCGATCGCGAAGATGATGAAACCCTGTACCGCCCAGCGGAAAAACGCGTTCTGGTTCACGAAATAGAGGTAAAGCGCCCCCGCGATCGCCAGCGCGGCGAGGACGAACCCATAGGCCACACCATAGGACATGTCGCGCCAGTAGGGCCGGTTGTGGGTGGCCGCCTGGCCGGTCAGACGCAGCGCCCATGCGGCGCCGAGCGTCACGATCAGGAACGCAGCGAACAGAAGCCAGAAATTCATTTCGGATGCCTCAGACGCGGGTTCGAGATGATCGACATGATGTCCGCGATCAGGTTCAGCGTGATATAGGCCCCGGCGAAGATCAGGCAGCTGGCCTGCACCACGGGGATGTCACGGATCTTGACCGCGTCGACGAAGAGCTGGCCGATACCGGGGTAGACGAATACCACCTCCACCACCACGACGCCGGTGATCAGATAGGCCAGATTCAACGCGATCACGTTGATGATCGGCGCCAGCGCGTTCGGCAGCGCGTGGAACACGATGACCCGCATCGGCGACAGCCCTTTGAGGCGCGCCATCTCGATATAGGGGCTCGACAACAGGTTGATGATCGCCGCGCGCGTCATGCGCATCATATGCGCGGTGACCACCAGCGTCAGTGTCAGCGCGGGCAGCAGCGTCTTTTCCAGCCGCTCGGAAAAGCCCATGCCGGCATAGATATTCGACAGCGACGGCAGGATCGGGTTCAGAACCGCGAGAAACAGGATCAGGATGTAGGCGAGAAAGAATTCGGGGCTGGAAATCGAGCTCAGCGTGAAGATGTTCGTCGCCTTGTCGAAGACCGAGTTGCGGTAGAGCGCGGCCAGAATGCCCAATGTCACCGAAACCGGCACCGCGATGGCCGCCGAGACGCCCGCCAGGAACATCGTGTTCTGGAAACGCGGCGCGATCTGCGACGCCACCGTATCCAGCCCGCTGCCCGATCCGCTGCCGACGAAGGCCGCGAAATTCGCCTTGGCGAAGCTGGTGCCCAGATCCCCCTGAACCGCCCCCGCAAGCCATTGCAGATACCGGTACACGACCGGCTGGTCCAATCCCAGGTCCCGGCGGATGGAGGCCACCGCTTCTGGCGTTGCTCCCTGCCCCAGGACCGCCTGCGCGAAGTCCCCCGGAAGCATGTTCACGGCCGCAAAGATCACGATGGAAACGACAAGCAGCGTGAGCAACCCGAGTGCCAAACGCTGCGCGATGATACGAAGAAGGGTATTCACCCTTTTCCTTCCCCTGTTATTTTTGTTGGCGCTCAGGGTAACGGCTGAACCGCGCCTGTAAAGCCCTCTTGGCCCCTAAGTCCCCGGGATCACCCGCGGTCACGCCGTACCCCTGCGGGGAATCAGGCAGCCGCGGCCTTCAACCCCAGCTCGGAAAAACGCGAGGGCAGGGCCGCCATGACGCGGATGAGCTCGGCGCTGATACCCGGTTCGGAGAGCGCGTGACCCGCGCCCGGAATCATCTCCAACCGCGCCTCCGGCAGGCGTTGTGACAGGCGGAACGCGGCGCGGGGCGGGCAGATCATGTCATACCGCCCCTGCACGATCGTCGCCGGAATATGGGCGATGATCGGAGCGTTGTTCAAAAGCTGCTCGTCTTCTTCCAGAAAGCCCGCATTGACGAAATAGTGATTTTCCAGTCGGGCAAAGGCCCGTGCGTATTCAGCCGGACTGTCGCCGCCCCGCCCTTCCGATCCGAACATCGCCAGGGCGTTTTCCCAGGCGGCCCAGGCCCGCGCGTAGCGCGTTTCCTGCAGGATATCGCCCGAAAAAAGCCGACGGTTGAACGCGCCGATCAGATCGTCCTGCTCATTGCTGTTCACCAGACCGATGAAATCTTCCCACAGTTCGGGCCAGAACTGGCCCGCACCACCCCCGTAGAACCATTTCAGTTCGGCCTGCGTCATCAGAAACACCCCACGCAACGCCATGTAGGCCGTGCGTTGCGGGTGGGTCTGCGCATAGATCAGCGCCAGCGTCGCGCCCCAGCTGCCGCCGAACAGGATCCAGCGCTCGATGCCGAGCGCGGCGCGGATCTGCTCGATGTCGGCGACCAGATGCCAGCTGGTGTTGTTGACGACGCTCGCGTGCGGACGCGACCGCCCGCAGCCGCGCTGATCGAACAGGATGATGCGATAGACGGCCGGATCGAAATAGCGCCGCATCGCGGGGCTGCACCCGCCGCCGGGGCCCCCGTGGAACACGACGACCGGCACGCCCTCGGGGTTGCCGCACTGTTCAACGTAGATCCGATGCCCGTCGCCGGTGTCCATCATCCGCTGATCGTAAGGGTCGATCGGCGGATGCAGGTATTCCACTGCGCGTTTTTGGCTCGGGGATTTATGCATATACGACCTATATAGACGCGGTGACGCGCAGCGCCATCGGTTATCCATCGCAAGTTGAGGTTCAGATGTCCATTGAAACCGCCCCGGTCAACACCGTCGCCCCCGACGAAGTCGCCAAATTCGAGGCGATGGCCGCGGAATGGTGGGACCCGCAGGGCAAATTCAGGCCGCTGCACATGCTCAACCCCTGTCGGCTGGGCTATATCACACGCCAGATCGCCGCCGAATTCGACCGCGACCTGACCGCGCCCGCGCCCTTCGCCGGATTGCGCATCCTCGACATCGGCTGCGGCGGCGGGCTGCTGTCGGAACCGATGGCGCGGCTGGGCGCGGAGGTCGTAGGCGCCGATGCGGCCCCCGGCAACATTCCCGTCGCGCAGGTCCATGCCCGCCAGAGCGGGCTCGACATCGACTATCGCCACACGACCGCGGAGGCCCTGGCGCAAGGCGGGGAAAGATTCGACGTAGTGCTCAACATGGAGGTGGTCGAACATGTCGCGGACCCGCAGGGGTTCCTGCGCGCCTGTCACGACCTGCTGAAGCCCGGCGGGCTGATGGTGTGTTCCACCCTCAACCGGAACCCCAAAAGCTATGTCTTCGCCATCGTCGGGGCCGAGCGGGTGATGCGCTGGCTGCCGCGCGGCACGCATCAGTGGGAAAAATTCATCACCCCGGACGAGCTTTTCGCCCTGCTGTCCGGCGCGGGGCTGACGCCGGTGGATCGCAAGGGGTTCGTGTTCAACCCGCTGCGCTGGGACTGGTCGATCTCGGACCGGGACCTGTCGGTCAATTACGTCACCGCCAGCATCCGGCCCGAGACCGCCGCGCCTGACTGAGGCCTCGTTTCCGAGGCGGCGCGACCGCGACCCGATGCCGCTCAGGGGTTGCCGTCCAGCTTGATGCGCATTTCGCGCAGTACCGGCAGGACCGCGCGCACCTTTTCGGCGCCGATCTGCTTGACCACATCCGCGATCAGCGGAACCACCGCCTGAAGCGCGGCCTCCAGCGCGCGCTGACCGGCCGGGCTGATCGCCACGAACTTGCGCCGCGCGTCGTCCCAGTCGGGACGGATATGCACATGCCCCGCCCATTGCAGCTTGTTGAGCGTGTTGGTCATGGCGCCGCGCGTCACGTGAAACGTACGCGCCAGCTGCGCGGGGGTGCGTTCGTCCTGCGCGCGGGCCAGATGGTTCAGAACCGAGAAATGCGACAGCTCCATCCCCTTGGGCAAAGCGCGGCTGACCCGGTTGCGGGCAAGCTGGTCCGCCATGAAAATCTCGCTGAACAGCGAAACGGCAAGAGGGTCCGCGCCGTCGTTCATGGGGCGGTCTTGACCGTCTGCACCGATCAGCCCGCCAGCAGGGGATCGAGCTTGCCGGACCGATCCAGCGCGTAAAGCTCGTCACAGCCGCCAACATGGGTCTTGCCGACAAAGATCTGCGGAACGGTATGGCGCCCGTGTGCGCGCCCCAGCATTTCCTGTCGCTTGTCGGGATCGCGGCTGACGTCGATCTCGGTGAAGTTGATGCCCTTCTGGCCCAGCAGCCGCTTGGCGGCGTGACAGAACCCGCAAAACGGCGATGTGTAGATTTCGACTTGTTGCATCGGGGGCTTCCTATGGTTGCTCGCACTATAGGCATTTAGGTCTGCTTCGCAACGCGGGCCAGTGTCTGGATGAAAACCTGCGTGGCGCCCGCGGCCCGGCAGGCCTCGGCGGCGGCGGCCAGCGTCGCCCCCGACGTCATCACGTCGTCGACCAGCAGCACCGGGCGCGCCGCCACATGGCGCCGCGGATGCACGCGAATCGCGCCCTGCATATTGGCGAACCGCTGCTCGCGGGTCATATCCCGATGCGGCCTGGTGGAGCGTTGGCGCAGCAGCAGATCCGGCACGTAGTCAAGCCCCAGCGCATGGGCCATTCCCCGGCCCAGCAAGGCCGATTGGTTGTATCGCCGCTTGAGCAGGCGCAGCCGGTGCAGCGGCACCGGCACCACGACCGGCCGCTCGTCCGCCAGCATCCGCCGCGCCGATGCCGCCATCCAGCCCGCCGCCGCGCGGGCATGATCGTGCCGGTCGCCGTGTTTGAGACCCAGCACAAGCCGCACCGCGTTGTCCCGGTAAAGCAGCACCGACCGGCCCGCCGCCCAGGGGCGCGCGGTCGTCAAGCACTCGTCGCAGCGTTCGGTGCCGTCGCCCTCGCCACCGGGCAACGACATGCCGCATAGGCCGCAGACGAGCGTTCCGATAAACGGGGTCTCGGCCCAACAGGATCCGCACAGGGCGAAATCGGTTTCAACCAATGCCGCGCATGTCAGACATTGCGCCGGATAGAGGAGTCGCAGCAATGTTGGCATTCGCACGCTTCCCCCCTACCTTCACGCGGCAAGCAAAAGGCACGTGAATGCAGCCTCCGCCCGATCTTTTCGACCGCGACGCCATCGCCGCACACCGCGCCCGCGCCCGGCGCGATGCGCTGTTTCTGCACGACGCCGCCATCGCCGAGATCAAGGAAAGACTCATCGAGGTTAACAGAGCGTTCACGGCGCCTGCGATCGTCACCGGCCATGCCGCACCCTGGCGCGAGGCTTTCCCCGATGCGGCAATCCTCGCCGACGACCCCACGCTCGGCATGGAGCAGGGCGCGCATGATCTGATCATCCACGCGCTGGCGCTGCATCTGGCCAACGACCCGGTCGGCCAGCTGGTCCAATGTCGCCGCGCGCTGCGGCCCGATGGCCTGATGCTTGCGGTGCTGTTCGGCGGCCAGACGCTGCATGAGCTGCGCGCCGCCCTGTCCGAAGCCGAAACACGGCTGACCGGAGGGCTGTCGCCCCGCGTGGCGCCGATGGGCGAGATCCGCGATCTGGGCGCGCTGCTGCAACGTGCGGGCTTTGCCCTGCCGGTCGCGGACGCGGCGCGGCAACGGGTAAGCTACGCCACGCCCTTCGACCTGATGCACGATCTGCGCCACATGGGCGAGACGAATCCGATGGCGGGCCGAAAGCGCGGCGCGACCCCGCGCGCGCTGTTGCGGCAGGCCGCCGCGATCTATGCGCAAAGCTTTGGCACAGCGGACGGCCGCATCGGCGCGACCTTCGATTTGATCTATCTGACCGGCTGGTGCCCCGCCCCGTCCCAGCAGCAGCCGCTGCGTCCCGGCAGTGCGCAAAAACGGCTGGCCGAGGCGCTGAACACCCGAGAACATGACCCCGAGGCCCCCGCGCCCGGAACCGACGAGCAAAGGTAAACCGATGACACAACAAGACACCACGGCCCAGGGCCATGCCCCCGCCGACCATCCCCCGATCGCCAAGCAGAAGATCGGCGTTCTGTTGTCGAATCTCGGCACGCCCGACGGGCACGATTACTGGTCGATGCGGCGCTATCTCAGCGAGTTCCTGTCGGACCGGCGCGTCATCGACTATCCCCGCTGGAAGTGGCAGCCCTTGTTGCAGACCGTGATCCTGGCCAAGCGGCCCTTCACCTCGGGCGCGGCCTATCGGTCGATCTGGAACAACGACGCCGACGAAAGCCCGCTTGCCACCATCACCAAGGCGCAGACCGCCAAGATCGCGGCGGCGCTGGAATCCCGCCACGGCGGCGAGGTCGTGGTGGATTACTGCATGCGCTACGGCAACCCGTCGGTCAAAAGCCGGGTTCAGGCGATGATCGACGTGGGCTGCACCCGCATCCTGTTCTTTCCACTCTACCCGCAATATGCCGGCGCCACCGTCGCCACCGCCAACGATCAGTTCTTTCGCGCGCTGATGGACGCCGTCTGGCAGCCGGCCTCGCGCACCGTCGATCCCTATTTCGACCGGCCAAGCTATATCGACGCGCTGGCGAAATCGGTGGAACGCGGCATCGCGCAGATGGACCAGGTCCCGGACATCCTGATCTGTTCCTACCACGGTTTGCCAAAGCGATACCTGATGCAGGGCGACCCCTATCATTGCCAGTGCCAGAAAACGACGCGCCTGCTGAAAGAGCGGCTGGGCTGGGACGACAGCCGGATCAAGACGACGTTCCAGTCGCGTTTCGGTCCCGAGGAATGGCTGCAACCCTATACCGTCGAAGAGGTCGCCCGCCTGGCCCAGGCAGGCAAGAAGCGGATCGCGGTGATCGCCCCCGCGTTTTCCGCCGATTGCATCGAGACGCTGGAAGAGATCAACGAAGAGATCAAGGAAAGCTTCATGCACGCCGGCGGCGAGAGCTTTTCCTACATTCCCTGTCTGAACGACCACGATGACCACATCGCCGTGTTGACCGAGGTGATCGAGGACAACCTGGCCGGTTGGTCGGCCTGACATCCATCCCGGGCCGCTGCCAGCGTCGGGGGCGGCCCGCCACCCCCGGAAACCAAGGCCCGGACAGCAAAAAAGGCGGTGGTTGGCCCACCGCCTTTCTCGATTTCTTGCTAAGCGTAAGGCTTAGTTCGCAGCGACGGCCAGCAGAACCAGCAGCAGCAGCGGAACAACGATGCCTGCGCCCGACGAAGACGTGTCTTCGACGATGACTTCAGGCTGGATGACCGGCTCGGGAGCGGGCTCCACGATGCTGCCCGCCATTGCGGTGGTAGCGGTAAGCGCGAATGCGGCTGCGAGAGCGACTTTTTTCATCGTAATCCTCCGATATTTTACCCGCCGCCCTGCCACATAGACAAGTTAACGGGCGTCAAGACTGTACCTCGTGACTCGGTTTAAGCAGCAACATTTCGCAAATGCAATGGAGTCAACCTATTGACCTGCGGCGGTTCGCGGCAATGTCGTCAATTTGGCAACACCTCAAATTAGCTATCTGTCGCGACCGCGCGCATCGGTCGTTCCAGCGCCGGAATCTGTTCCAGCCAGAGGGCCGCGCGCCGTCACACGCGAAGCTTTGCCGCATGTGCCCATGAGCGTTTGCTCGCGGCGCGTGATAGAGGTAAAGCGGAACCGGCAATTCCTGGGATGACCGCCATATGAAACGTCTGATCTCTGTCGCGCTTCTGTCCACCGCCGTGCTTGCTGCCTGTTCGCCCGTGACCACCGGCGCGGACGGCACGGTGCGCGTATCCAAGGGATATCGCATTCCCGCGGGCGGCGAAGCGCAGATCCAGTACCGAATGCTCGATTCGATGAACGCGCTGCGCAAGACGGTCAACGCGCCGCCGCTGGTTCTCAACGCGCAGCTGAACGCCGCCGCCGCCACGCATTCGCGCGACATGTCGGTGCAGAACCGGCCCTGGCATTTCGGATCTGACGGATCCTCGCCGCTGGACCGGGTGAAACGGGCAGGCTACGGCGGCAGGCTGGTCGGCGAAGCGATCTCCGAGACCTTCGAGACGGAGCTTGAAACCCTCGCCGCCTGGATGGAAGAACCCGCGACGAAGGAGATCATCCTCGATCCTCAGGCGCGGGAAATGGGGTTTGACTATTTCCAGGAGCCCAACGGCAAGATCTGGTGGACGCTGGTGACAGGCGCGCCGGTTGCCCCCGAGGTTGCCCCCGCCTCGCAACGCCTGTCGGCGGGCGTCGGCAGTGCCGTCGGCGGCTTCGATCTGTCGCGGATGGATGCGGCGATCGGAAACTGAGCCCCGCCGCGGTCGGCGGCCAGATCAGGTTAGATCAGGTCGGTTCGGGCCGCGATAGGCCGACCCGCCAATTCAGGGATAAAGGTCAATGACGGTGCCGTTGCGCACCATCGCATAGATATCCTCGATCTCGCGATTGGTGACGGCGATGCACCCGGCGGTCCAGTCGTCGCCGCCCTTGTCGAACTTGCTTTTCTGCCCGTGGATAAAGATATCGCCCCCCGGCGACCGGCCATATTGCCGCGCGAATGCCATATCATCGCGGTTCGGGTAGGAGATGCCGACAGACAGGTGATAATTGCTGTTCGGGTTGCGCTTGTCGATCAGATAGCGGCCCTCGGGCGTCTTGCCGTCGCCTTCGAACCGCTTGGGACCGACCGGCGCGAATCCCAGCTCGAAGTCATAGGATTTCAGCACCTTGTCGCCGTTGAACAGGAACAGCTTGCGCTTTTCCTTGAACACTGCGACGCGCGTGACCTCCGGCCCGTCGTAACGCTTGAACTTGCTTGTCGTCGTCGAACATGCGGCCACGCCCAGCGTGAGGCCGATCAGAAATAGAATGCGGATAAGTGTCATGTCTGCTCTTTGCCTGTTTTTTCGCAGGCTAACGCGGATGCACGTGTCGTCATAGTGCCGCCCCGTCCCCCGCCGCAGCTTTTCCGCAAGCGCGGCAATCCCGCAATACGTGCCGAGCGTGCGCGTCAGACGGGCCTTGAGAAGCGCGCCGCAAGCTCCACATGCGAGGACCAGCGGAACTGGTCGATCACCCGCACCCAGTCGAGCGTGTATCCGGCCGCCACCAGAATCGCCGCGTCCCGCGCAAAGCTGACCGGGTTGCATGACACCGCGGCGACGACCGGCACCGCCGCATCCGCCAGCGCGGCGACCTGTGCCTCGGCCCCGGCGCGGGGTGGATCGATGACGACGGCGTCAAACCCCTTCAGCTCATCGCGCAGCAGGGGTCGGCGGAACAGGTCTCGCGTCAATGTCCGCACCGTTTTCAGCCCCTGCGCCTCGCGCCAGCCGCGTTCCAGCGCCGCCGTCATCGCGGCGTCGCCTTCGACGGCCAGCACCTGTGCGCCTTCGGCCAGCGGCAGCGCGAAGGTCCCGCAGCCGGCGAAAAGATCGCAAACCCGCGCCGCGTCGCCCACCGCCAGACGGACCGCGGCGATCAGCGCGTCCTCGCCCTGCCGCGTGGCTTGCAGGAACGCGCCCGAAGGCGGCACGACCCGGGCACGGCCGAATTTCACCTCGGGGGCGGAACGTTCCGCCAGAACCTCGCCGTTCCAGGCGAGCCGCGCCAGCCCCGTGGCCGCGACCCGCGCGGCCAGTTCGACACGCAGCGCATCGTCCAACGGGCGGGCGCCGCTGATCGCGAGGTCGAGACCGCCGCGTGTCTGTGTCACGGTCAGGGCAATCTCGCTCTTGCGGCTGGCGGCCAGCGGGACGAACCCCTCCAGCATCGGCAGCGCGTCCATCAGTTCGGGCGTCAGCAACAGGCACGACGGGATCGAGGTGACATGACCGGAGCCCTTCGCGTGGAAGCCGACCAGACCGCCCTTTTTGGTGCGTATGCCATGCAGCGTGGCCCGCCTGCGGCTGCGCGGCGGCGAGGTCGCGATGCCGGTGATGGGTGCGGGCAGCCCGCGCGCCTCGAGCGCCTGACGCACGATACCGATTTTCCAATCGGCCACGAAATCGTCGGCAACATGCTGCATCGCGCAGCCGCCGCATTGCCGGAAATGCGGGCAGGGCGGCGCGATCCGCTGGACCGCGGGCGTCACGATCTTCACGCCGGTCAGGCGGTCGCCCTCCGGGGTGCCCTCGACCACCTCGCCGGGCAGGGTGCGCGGCACGAAAAGGGGCCCTTCGGCGATGCCGTCGCCTTGCTGGCCCAGCCGTTCGATCGTTACCTTCATTCCGCGGCCTCCTCTGTGCCTATGAAGCCGCCGGATTGCCGGTTCCAGAAGCGCGCGTAAAGCCCGTCCGCGCGCATCAGTTCCTCATGCGTGCCGTCTTCGACGATGCGGCCCGCGTCGAGCACGATGATCCGGTCCATTTCCGCGAGCGTCGACAGGCGGTGCGCGATGGCGATCACCGTCTTGCCTTCCATCGTGCGCTCCAGCGCGTGCTGGATCGACGCCTCTACCTCGCTGTCCAGCGCCGAGGTCGCCTCATCCAGCACCAGGATCGGCGCGTCCTTCAGAATCGCGCGGGCCAGCGCGATCCGCTGACGCTGCCCGCCCGACAGGCGAACGCCGCGCTCGCCCAGATGGGCGTCGTAGCCCCTGCGGCCCTTGTGGTCCTCGAGCTCCATGATGAAATCATGCGCCTCCGCCTTCTTGGCGGCGGCGATCATCCGCGCGTCGTCGGCGTCGGGGCGGCCGTAGCGGATGTTGTCGCGGGCCGAGCGGTTGAACATCGCGGTTTCCTGCGTGACCATCCCTATGCGCTTGCGGACGCTGTCCTGGGTGACCTTGCGGATATCCTGCCCTCCGATCAGAACATGTCCCTTTTCCGGGTCGTAGAGCCTGAGCAAAAGCGAGACCAAGGTGGATTTTCCGGCGCCGGACGCACCGACGACGCCCAGTTTCTGCCCCGCCGTGACGTGCAGCGTCACATCGCGTACCCCGCCCGCGCGGCGGCCATAGGCAAAGCTCACATCCTCAAAGGCGATGCTGCTGGCCCCGCTGAGCGGGGCGGCGTCCGCCGCGTCACTGACCCGCGCGCGGGGGGTCAGGGTGTTCATGCCATCCTCGACCTCGCCCACGTTGGAATACATTGCCATCAGGGTAAAGCTGACCCAGCCCGTCATCTGCGAGATGCGGATCGAAATCGTCCCTGCGGCGGCGATGTCGCCCGCACTCACCCCGCCTTGCGTCCACAGCACCAGCGACGCGCCGACCAGGATGACCGGCAACAGGCCCGCCACGGTCATCAGCGAAAACCGGAACGCCGCCGACAGCCGACCGAAGTTCAGGGCCTTTTCGCGGAACGATTCCATCGCGCCCAGCGCGGCGCGATCCTCGTGGGCGTCATGGGCGAACAGCTTGACCGTCTTGATGTTGGTGATCGTATCCACCACCTGACCGGACACCATCGCCCGCGCGCCCGCCCGCGCCGCCGATCGGGCCCGCACCCGCGGCATGAACCAGCGGATCAGGGCCAGGTATCCCACCAGCCACGCCAGAAGCAGCATCCCCACGCGCCAGTCGATCGTCGTCAGCAGCGCGACGGAGCCGATCAACGAGGCCAGCGCGAAGAACACCACGTTGATCGTCTCGCTCGTCACATCGGTGACGGCACGGGCGGTCTGCATCTGCTTTTGCGCGATACGGCCGGCGAAATCCTGGTCGAAAAAGGTGACCGACTGGCCCAGCGTCCAGCGGTGCAGCCGCGACAGCACCAACGGGCTGACGTTTGGCTGCACGATAATCGAGTTCGAGGCCGCCGACAGGCCGAACAGCAGCGGACGCAGCACCACGAAGAAGCCCACGAATCCCAGCAGCAGCGGCCAGTGATCGCTGAAAAGACGCGCCGGATCGCTGGCCAGCGCGGTATCGATCACCGCCCCCAGCAGGATCGCCGTGACAACCTCGAGCGAACCCGCCCCGGCCGATAAAAGCGCCGCCAGCCACAACATCGGCAGCGATCCGCGCAGGCACCACAGGAAAAACGCGCCCAGCGTCTGCGGCGGCGGGCCGTCGGCGTGCTGAAAGGCGTTGATCCAGTTTGCGTATCTCATGCGTCCGCCTCATCCACCCCGATGAACCCGTCCGATTGACGCGCCCAGAACCCGGCATATAGCCCGCCCTGCGCCAGCAGCGAGCTGTGGGTGCCTTCCTCGGCGATACGCCCCTCATCCAGCACCAGAATGCGGTCCATCCGGGCAATGGTGGAAAGCCTGTGGGCGATGGCGATCACGGTCTTGCCCTCCATCACGCGATAAAGCGTGTCCTGGATCGCGGCCTCCACCTCGCTGTCGAGCGCCGAGGTCGCCTCATCCAGAACGAGGATCGGCGCATCCTTGAGGATGACGCGCGCCAGAGTGATGCGCTGGCGCTGGCCGCCCGACAGCTTGACGCCGCGTTCGCCCACCTCCGCATCATAGCCCGAACGCCCCTCCGGGTCGCGCAGATCGGCTATGAACCCTTCGGCCTCGGCGCGGATGGCGGCCTCTTGCATGTCCTGTTCGGAGGCGTCGGGGCGACCGTAAAGGATATTGTCGCGGACCGAACGGTGCAGCAATGCGCTGTCCTGCTGCACCATGCCGATGCCCGCGCGCAGACTGTCCTGGGTGATGTGCGATATGTCCTTGCCATCCAGCAGGATGCGTCCGCCTTCCACGTCGTAAAACCGCAAAAGAAGCTTTACGAGGGTCGATTTTCCGGCCCCCGAACGCCCGATCAGTCCCACTTTTTCGCCCGGTGCGATATGCAGGGAAACCCGGTCCAGCCCGCCGCGCCCGCGCCCGTAATGGTGACTGACGTTGTCGAAGACGATCTCGCCGCGCGGCCGGTCCAGCCGTACCGCACCGGGTCTGTCGAGCAGGGTGATCGGCTGGGCGATGGTCTGCATCCCTTCGGCCACGATGCCCAGCGAGCGAAACAGGCTCGACACCGCCCACATGATCCACCCGGTCATCGCATTCAGCCGCAGCGTCAGCGCGGTGGCGGCGGCAACCACGCCCACGGTGGCGCTGTCGGTCAACCACAGCGCAAATGCCCAGCCGACGACGGATACGATCAGAAACCCGTTCAGCGCGGTCAGCCCGACGTCCATCATGGTAATGATGCGCATTTCCCTGGCGAAGGTGCGCCGCGCATTCTCGATCGCCTCTTTCGCGTAGGACAGTTCGGTGTCGTGATGCGCGAACAGCTTGACCGCGTGGATATTGGTATAGCTGTCGACCACGCGCCCCGTCACCAGGCTGCGCGCGTCGGAGGACGCCTTGGACGCGGGCCCCACGCGCAAGATCGTCCAGCGCAGCAGGGCCCCATAGAACACCAGCCAGATCAGCAGCGGAATCGCCAGCCGCGCGTCGGCATCGGCCAGCAACACGAAGGCGCCGACCAGATAGGCGATGGAAAAGGTGATCGCGTCGAACACCTGAAACACGGCTTCGCCCGCGGCGGGCGGGGCCTGCATGATCCGGTTCGCGATGCGCCCGGCAAAATCGTTTTCAAACCAGCCGACCGACTGGCGCAGCACATGGCGATGCGCGCGCCAGCGGATCAGCGTGCCGAAGTTCGGCAGGATCGCGTTGTTCAGCAGCGCCACATCGAGCATTTGCAGCAAGGGGCGGATCACCAGGATGAAACCCGCGACCAAAAGCAGCTCCGTCCCGTGGTCCTGCCAGGCGGTGGCGGGGGTCTGCCGCGACAGGATATCGACGATCCGCCCCATGTAGGAGATCAGGCCGATTTCCACCGCCGCGACCAGCACCGACATGAGCGCGGTCAGAAGGAAGATCCGCTTGAACGGGGCCGAATAGGATTTCAGAAACGGCCACAGCCGGGTCGGCGGCACGTCGGATTCCGTATAGTCCGCATATGGGTCTACGAGATTTTCAAAGAATTTGAACATCTGACCAACTTTCGAAGTCGTTCAGATATAGGCCGATCGTCACAGAAAGACCATCGCGGCGGAGGCCGCCAGCGCCGCCGCCATGAGCGCGGAAAACATCCGCCAGGCGGTTACCGAGGTGAGCAGATAGGCCAGCAGCGTGCCGGCCCAGACCCAGAACAGGCAGACCGCAAGGTTGAGCGAGGAGAACACCAGCCCCAGGCGCAGGCCTTCGTTCAGCGGATCAAGCCCGGCAGGATAACCGGCCGAGGCCGCGATGGCGACGGCCCAGACCTTGGGGTTGACCCATTGGAACAGGATCGCCTCCACCATCGTGAAGGGGCGCATTCGCCCGGTGCCCTGCCCGCGCCCACCACGGTATAGCCTGTATGCCATGTACAAGATCCAGGCTGCGGCGACTGCTTTCAGGGTCAGCGTCAACGACGGCGCGGCCAGCAGAAGCGCCCCGATCCCGAGCCCCGTCAGCCCCGCCGTGACACCCACGCCCAGCGCCACGCCCAGAATATGGGGGATCGTACGCCCAAACCCGAACCGCGCGCCGGAGGCGGTCAGAAGGATCACGTTCGGACCCGGCGAAAACAGGCCGGCAAAAACGAACAGGTAAAGTGGGTCCGGCATCATCGGGGCATGTCGGATGAGCGGCGGCGCGGGGTCAAGGGGCCTCGGCGCGAGATCGGTCGCGCGTCAGTCCAGCAGCGCGTTCCGCGACAGGCTGAAATCCGACGCGATCCACCGCGCCTCGAGCGCCGCCAGTTTCTTGCCGAGCGCGGGGCCTTGGAAATCCGGTTGCAGATCCGCGGCCCTCACCGGAAATTCGGCCGCCGCGCCGCGGGCGATCTGCGCCGCCAGATCAGCGCCCGGATGCTGCTCGAAAAGCGCACAGCGCATCAGCACCACGTCCAGCGCAACGTCGGGGCCCAGACGATACGACAGCTCCGCCGGGGGCTGGGTGCCGCCCAGATGATCGCGCCGCAAACGGTAGTCGCGCGCCTGCGCCCGACTGAGCCGCAGGTCGGGCGGCTGGTCCGAACCCGCGATCAGCGCCAGCCGCCGTAACGGAGCAGGATCGGCGTGGGCAAGGCCCTCCAGATGGACGAGAACCGGCAGCGGCGTCGCATCCGCCCCCGGCAACACCCGGCGCAACACCCCAGCCTGCGCCATGGCCGCTACGGCCGGTGCAGGATCGGGCGCGCCCAGCAGCTTGAACATCTCGGCGCCGACGCGTTCGCGCGACAGCCGGCACAGCCCGTCGGCCAGCGCGGCGCAGGCGGCCAGCCCCTCCGCATCCAGGCCAGAGGCGGGGTCGCCATACCAGGCGTGAAAGCGGAAAAACCGCAGGATTCTCAGATAATCCTCGGTGATGCGCTGACGAGGATCCTCGATGAAACGCAGGCGGCGCCGGTACAGATCGTCAAGCCCGCCCACAGGGTCCAGCACCTGACCGTCGCGCTGCGCGTAAAGCGCGTTCATCGTGAAATCCCGGCGTCGTGCGTCATCCGAGATTTCGTCTGAAAACACCACCTGCGCGTGGCGCCCGTCGGTGCGGACATCCTTGCGGAAGGTGGTCACCTCATGCGGGATGCCGCCGCTCAGAACGGTAACGGTGCCGTGGTCCATGCCCGTCGGCACGCTTTTCAGCCCCGCCGCCGCAGACAGCCGCCGGACCTGTTGGGGGTGCGCGTCAGTGGCGATGTCGATGTCGCCCACCGGCGCGCCAAGCAGCTCGTTGCGCACGCAGCCCCCCACGAAATAGGCACGGTAACCGGCGTCGAGCAGCATCGACAGCACCGCCTGCGTGTGCGCGCTTTCCAACCAGGCGCCGGCCACGCGCGTCACAGCGCGACCCGATCCGCCAGCGCGCGCAAGATCCGCGCGGTGGCGCCCCAGATGTAATACGGGCCGAAAGGCACCGTGTAATACTGCCGCTGCTGCATCCGCCACATGCGCGATTCGACACTGTAGCGGGCGCGGTCCAGGACATGCGCCAACGGCACGCGAAAGACCTCCTCGACCTCGCCCGCTTCGGCCACGGGCTGGAACGCGCCGTCAATGGTGCCGACCACGGGGCAGATGGAAAAGCCGGTGACGGTTTCATGATCGGGCATCGTGCCGATCACGCGGACCTGCGTGCGTTGCAGGCCGACCTCCTCCTCCGCCTCGCGCAGCGCTGCCGCGATGGCGTCGGAATCTTCGGGCTCGAGCTTGCCGCCGGGAAAGGCGATCTGGCCGGGATGGTGGCGCAGGCGCGAGGATCGCTTGGTCAGGATCACCTCTTCGTCGGCCGGGCCCTGCGAAATCGCGATCAGGACGCCCGCCTGCCGCAGCTTGCGGTTCTGCGGCAGGCTGAGACCCTGCGTAAGGTCGAAATCAGACGAGGCGCTGCCAGTCGATGACAGCGCCGTCGTCACGCGATCGATCAGATCAATCCTCGCCACCGGGCGTCTCCGCCGCTTCGAACCCGAGCACTTTCGGGTCCAGCTCGTAATGGGCGCCGCAGAACTGGCAGTCCGCCGTCACGATCCCCTCTTCCGTGGTCATATGCGCGATGTCCTTGGCCGAGTAGATCGACAGGCTTTCGCGCACCTTTTCCGCCGAACAGCTACAGCCGAATTTCACTGGCTGGGCGTCATAGACGCGCGGCTCTTCCTCGTGAAACAGACGCATCAGCATTTCCGTCGGCTGGACCACCGGCCCGATCAGTTCCAACTCATCCACGGTATCGAGCAGGATATTCACCCGGCGCCAGTTCTCGGCCTCATCGGGGGCCAGAATGTCGGCGGGTTTGAGCAAGCCCTGATCCCCGCTGCCGCCTTCCTGGGCGACAAAGGGCGACGCCTTGGGCATATGCTGCAACATGACCCCGCCCGCGCGCCAGGCGGCGGCCTCTCCGGGGCGCTGCGAGGTTCCGGCACTGGTGGAAAACCGGGTCGGCAGCTGTTCGGACTGGGCGAAATACGTCTCCGCACAGGCGGCGAGCGAGCCGCCGGCCAGCGGGGTGATGCCCTGGTAGGGCACATTGCCGTCGCCCTGGTCGATCAATACCGCCAGATATCCCTTGCCGATCTGCGCGAAGCCATCCCCGTCGCGGTCCAGGCGTTCGGCGTCGTAACTGGCATAGGCCCGCATACGCGCGGGTTCGCCATCTTCGGTCGGGCCGTAATAATCGGTGGCGATGATCCTGATCGGGCCGTTGCCGCGGATCTGCAACGACAGCTTCCAGCGCAGCTTGATCGTCTGGCCGATCAACGCGGTCAGCACCGCCGCCTCGGCGACCAGAGCTTCGACCACCTGGGGATAATCATGCTGTTCCAGCAGCTTGTTCAGCACGCCGTCCAGACGCGCCACGCGGCCACGAATGTCCGAGCGGTCAAGTTGAAAGGGCAGGACGGTATCGTCCCAGGCGATGGTAGATCCAAGAGTCATGGGGTTTCCTTGTGCGCCCAGCGTTGGCATACCGCGACAATATAGGAACACCAGGCCCCAAGGCCAAGGGTCGGGCGAAAGGCGCGCAGATGATCAGACGATTCGGGCACCCCCCGCAGACCGGCCGACGTTATCGGGCCCGCCCCGGTGTCTATGCCGTGTTGCACCGCGAGGGATCGCTGCTGCTGACGTGGCAGGGTACGCCGCACCACGAATTCCAGCTGCCCGGCGGCGGCATAGACCCCGGTGAGCACCCCCTGCCCGCGCTCCACCGCGAAGTGATGGAGGAAACCGGCTACAGAATGCAGGTCCGCCGCAGATTGGGTGCGTTTCGCCGTTACACCTATATGCCGGAATACCGCATCTGGGCCGAGAAGCTGTGCCATGTCTACCTGTGCAGACCCACCTTGCGTCTCGGGCCGCCCGGCGAAGTGAATCATACAGCCGTCTGGATGCCTCTGCCCAAGGCCGTGCGCGCCCTGTCGGTGGAGGGCGACAGGTATTTCGCCAGCCTGATCTGACCGGGCGCAGCCGCAGCCCGCGCGGCTGAATGCTGCTGCGACAGTCCGCGCGGGCCGGTTCGCGCGATGGTGGTGTGCGACCAATGTAACCTTACGTCCCTTGGTGCTGACCGAAGCGTTCGCGGCATTTACCGCTTGCTCATTTTTTCCGAGTTAGTTTTGCTTCGCTGTCAGGAAACACTCGGTGATCGCATGATTAACGAAGAACGTATCGCGCAACTCAGAAATGACCTGGGCCCGGCCCTCTTCACGGATCTGGCGGAGCTCCTGCTTCAGGAGATCGAAGAAAAGCTTGCCATGCTCGGCCCGGACATGCCCGGGGCACAGTTCCGGGTGGAGCTGCTGGCAATCGGCGATTGCGCGGCCGATCTGGGCTTTTCCACGCTGGCCACGACCTGCCTGAAAAACGCGGAGGATTGTGCGGATTTCTCCTCCTGCCTGCAATCCGTCCATGCGATCTTCGCGCATTCGCGCGATCAGTTGGAACGCGGCGGATTCCGCACCGCTGCCTGAGCTGCCATGTCGACCACATGGACCCGCGCGGGAAAGCTCGGCTCCAAAGGTCGGCCCCAAAGGTGGACCCCGAGGCGGCCGTCAGATCAGGAAGGAGGCGAGAACCTCGTCGTCGGTGATGTCCTGATAGACAAATCCCGCCTCTTCCATGCGGGTGTAGAGACTGCGCAGCGACGCCTGTTCCTTTGATTCGATCCCGATCAGTACCGAGCCGAAGTTGCGCGCGGATTTCTTCAGATATTCGAACCGCGAGATATCGTCATCGGGACCCAGCAGGCCCAGAAAATCCTTCAGCGCACCGGGGCGCTGAGGCATCCGCAGCACGAAGTATTTTTTGAGGCCGGAGAAGCGCAACGCCCTTTCCTTGACCTCGGGCAGCCGTTCGAAATCGAAATTACCGCCCGAAGTCACGCAGACCACCGTTTTGCCGACGATTTCGGGCGCCAGATCCCTGAGCGCGTCGATGGACATGGCGCCGGCCGGTTCCAGCACGATCCCCTCGACGTTCAGCATTTCCAGAATCGTTATGCAGATCCGGTCCTCCGGGGCGGTGAGAACCTTGCCCGGATCGGTGGCCTGCAGCGCACGGTACGTCAGATCGCCGATCTGGGCCACGGCCGCGCCGTCGACAAAGGTGTTCACCTTGTCAAGCGCGACGGGCCGCCCCGCCCGCAAGGCCGCCGCGAGACTGGCGCCGCCGCGCGGCTCCACGAAACGGAAATCGATGCCGGACCCGGCGAAATAGCCGGTCACCCCCGACGACAGCCCGCCGCCGCCGACCGGCAGCACGATCATGTCCGGCAACCCGGGCATGTCTTCTTCCAACTCGGCCCCGACCGAGGCCTGGCCTTCGATCACGTCGGGATCGTCGAAGGGCGACAGAAAGTGGCCATCCTCCGCCACGCAGAAAGCCTGAGCGGCGGCGAGCGTGTCGTCGAAATAATCGCCGACCAGACGGACCTCCACCGCGTCTCCGCCGAACACGCGGGTCTTGTCTATCTTCTGGCGCGGGGTCGTCACCGGCATGAAGATGACGCCGCGCACGCCGAAGTGGCGGCAGACGAACGCAACGCCCTGTGCATGGTTTCCCGCGCTCGCGCAGACGAACAGGCGCTGGTCCGGCTTGGCCGCCAGATGCTTGTCCATGGCGTTGAATGCGCCGCGTATCTTGTAGGAACGCACCGGCGTCAGGTCTTCGCGCTTCAGGTAGATCTCCGCCCGGTAGCGGTTGGACAGGAAATCGTTGCGCTGCAAGGGTGACGGCGGGAAAAGCGCCCTTATCCGGTCAGCCCCCGCCTGTGCCCTGGTCTTGAAATCGCGCATCCGTCATTCCTTTGCCTGTCGCCGGGATCGCCTTCGCCCCTGTGCAGGTGATTCGTCGGCACAGGGGGTCCGTTGCACCATGCCTCCCTTGCAAGCGCTGCCGGAACGGGCTAATCGCCGCAAGTCCGAAATAAAAGCGCCGGAGGCCCCGATGTCCGCTCCGAAGAAAGTCGTCCTTGCCTATTCCGGCGGGCTCGACACCTCTATCATCCTGAAATGGCTGCAAACCGAATTCGGCTGCGAGGTCGTGACCTTTACCGCCGATCTTGGCCAGGGTGAGGAACTGGAGCCCGCGCGCAAAAAGGCCGAGATGATGGGCGCGTCCGAGATCTTCATCGAGGATCTGCGCGAGGAATTCGTGCGCGATTTCGTCTTTCCGATGTTCCGCGCCAATGCGCTCTACGAAGGGCTCTACCTGCTGGGCACCTCCATCGCGCGGCCGCTGATTTCCAAGCGTCTGATCGAGATCGCCGAGGCGACCGGCGCCGACGCCGTTGCGCATGGCGCGACCGGCAAGGGCAACGACCAGGTCCGGTTCGAACTTGCGGCCTATGCGCTGAACCCCGACATCAAGGTCATCGCGCCCTGGCGTGAATGGGATCTGTCGAGCCGCACGCGGCTGCTGGAATTCGCGGAAAAGAACCAGATACCGATCGCCAAGGACAAGCGCGGCGAAGCCCCGTTTTCGGTGGATGCGAACCTTCTGCACACCTCCTCCGAGGGCAAGGTGCTGGAAGATCCCGCCGTCGATGCGCCCGACTACGTCTATCAGCGTACCGTGAACCCCGAGGATGCCCCGAACGAGCCGGAGTTCATCGAGGTCGGATTTAAAAAAGGCGATGCGGTCAGCATCAACGGCGAGGCGATGTCGCCCGCCACGATCCTGACCCGCCTGAACAAGCTGGGCGGCAAGCACGGCATCGGTCGGCTGGATCTGGTCGAGGGCCGTTTCGTCGGCATGAAATCCCGCGGCGTCTATGAAACCCCCGGCGGCACCGTCCTGCTGGAGGCGCACCGCGGCATCGAGCAGATCACGCTGGACCGCGGCGCCGCGCACCTCAAGGACCAGCTGATGCCGCAATATGCGGAGCTGATCTACAACGGCTTCTGGTTCTCGCCCGAGCGCGAGATGTTGCAGGCCGCCATCGACAAGAGCCAGGAACATGTCACCGGAAGCGTTCGGCTGAAGCTTTACAAAGGTCTGGCGCGCACGGTCGGGCGCTGGTCCGACCATTCGCTTTACAGCGAGGAACATGTCACCTTTGAGGATGACGCCGGCGCCTACGATCAGAAGGATGCGGCCGGGTTCATCAAGTTGAACGCGCTGAGATTGCGGCTGATTGCGATGCGCAATCGCAGGCTGCGCTAGGCAATCGACGCAGGCACTTGGACTGTAAAGACCCCGGAACGAAAATGCGTTCCGGGGTCTTTTTCGGCGTCGGATGGTGGTGGGTCGTCAGGTTGATCTTGTCGCCATATGGCCAAGGCGCTCACCAATTTACGCGCAGCGGCACAAAAAGTTTCACCGAGACTCCGTGATTTCTCGATAGCCGTGCGGGACGTCGCGTCACCTGCCCAGGAAACGCCGGACTTCGGACATGTCGGGCATCGCATCGGCCGCGCCGGCCCGCGTCACTTGCAACGCGGCGGCGGCGGCGGCCAATTCCATCGCCTGCGCCACCTCATGCCCCATGTCCCGCGCGGCGGTGAAAAATCCCGCAAAGCAATCGCCCGCGCCGGTGGTGTCCACGGCCGTGACCGAAAAGGCCCGCTGCCGGATCACCTGACCGGCGGAGCGCCATTCCGCACCTTCCGCGCCGAGGGTGACCAGAACCTGCGGCACCGGCAAATCATCGAGAGACCGCCGCAGCGCCTCGCAAAGCTGGTCTGCCTCCGTCTGGTTGACGATCAGCAGATCGCACAGCGGCATCATCGCCGTAGCGGCCTCGACCTCGAACGGGGCGGCGGAATAGACGACGCGCATGGACCTGTCGCGGGCGACGCGCGCCGCATCGGTCTGTCCGCTGGTTTCGTTCTGCATCAGCAGACTGTCGCCCGGCTGCGCCTGCGCAAGCGCCGAACCGATGATCTGCGACGTGATCTCTCTGTTCGCGCCGGGAAAGATCACGATCGCATTCTCGCCCGATGCATCGACGTTGATGATCGCATGGCCGCTGGGGGTATCGAGCCGCCGAATATGCGTCGTGTCGACGCCCAGCTCCTCCATCCGGCGGCGCAGCCAGGCGCCGTCCGGTCCGATGGCGCCGATATGGACGATCGGCGCGCCGGATCGCGCGACGGCCACCGACTGGTTCGCGCCCTTGCCGCCCAGGCCCTGCCTCAGCGAGAGCGCGGCGAGCGTCTCGCCCGGTGCCGGTAGATGCGGCAGGCGGTAGACGTGATCCGCATTGATAGAGCCGAGGTTGAAGACCGTCATCGTTCTGCCGAACGCGCCCTGGGCCGTCTGGGGTCTTTGCGCATGATCCTCGCCTTCTCTTTGTGCAAGATCCGTCATAGCCCGCCGCGTCGGCCCTGCCAACATCGGCGCTTTTCGCGCTTTCGCAGGGTGCGCGCGCTTAGTAGGTTTGCCCGAATTCACAGGCCAGCCCGACGAGGACGATTTGACGGCACCGACAGCGACGGTCACGCCCATGATGGCGCAGTTTCTCGAAATCAAGGCAGAGCACAGGGATGCCCTGCTGTTCTACCGGATGGGCGATTTCTATGAGATGTTCTTCGACGATGCCGTCGCGGCTGCCGAAGCGCTCGACATTTCGCTGACCAAACGCGGCAAGCATCTGGGCGAAGACATCCCGATGTGCGGCGTGCCGGTCCATTCCGCCGAGGGATATCTGTTGACGCTGATCCGCAAGGGCTTTCGCGTCGCCGTGTGCGAGCAGACCGAAGATCCCGCCGAGGCGCGAAAACGCGGGTCGAAATCGGTCGTGCGCCGCGAGGTCGTGCGCCTGGTGACCCCCGGCACGCTGACCGAAGATGCGCTGCTCGATGCGCGGCGGCATAATTTCCTCTGCGCCTGGGCGGAGGTGCGCGATGCGGGTGCGCTGGCCTGGGTGGATATCTCGACCGGAGCGTTCCGCGTGATGAGCTGCCCGCGCGTCCGGCTGGCACCGGAGCTGGCGCGTCTGGCCCCCAGGGAGGTCATCGCGGCCGATGACGCCTGCGCCGATCTGGATGCGCTGATCTCCGATCTGGGCGCCGCGCTCAGCCCTCTGGCGCGGTCGAGCTTTGACAGCGAGGGGGCGAAATCCCGCCTGCAGGCCCTCTACGGGGTCGACACGCTCGATGCGTTCGGCGCCTTCGGGCGCGCCGATCTTGCCGCAATGGGCGGGCTGATCGAATACCTGGAGCTGACCCAGAAGGGACGATTGCCCCTGTTGCGCGCCCCCGTGCGCGAGCTGCCCGACAAGGTCATGCAGATCGACGCCGCGACGCGCCGCAATCTGGAACTGACCCATGCGCTGTCGGGGGGGCGCGCCGGGTCGCTTATCGACGCCATAGACCGAACCGTCACCGCCGGCGGCGCGCGGCTGCTGGAACGCAGGCTGTCCAGCCCGTCGCTGGATCTGGCGCTGCTGGGCGCGCGTCATGACGCGGTGGAAGCGCTTGTCGAGCGTCGGGATCTGGCGGAACGCCTGCACGACGCGCCGCGCCCGGTGCCCGATCTGGACCGCGCCCTGTCCCGGCTGGCGCTGGACCGGGGCGGGCCGCGCGACCTGGCCGCCACGCGCAATGCCCTGCAACAGGCCGGAGATATCGGCACGATCCTGTCCGGCGCCGAACTGCCTGCGCTGCTGTCCGAATGCGGGTCCTGCATGACGGGCCATGACGCGTTGCAGGACCAATTGGACGCCGCGCTGGTGGCCGAGCCGCCGCTGCTGCTGCGCGACGGGGGATTTGTCGCCGCGGGCTATGACGCGGAGCTGGACGAAGCGCGCCAGCTGCGCGACGAGGGGCGCGGTGTGATTGCAAGGCTTCAGGCCGACTACAGCGCGTCGACGGGCATCGCCGCGCTGAAGATCAAGCACAACAACGTGCTCGGCTATTTCATCGAGACCACCGCGACCCATGCGCAAAAGATGCTGTCGCCCCCGCTGAGCGAGCAGTTCATCCACCGCCAGACCACCGCGAACGCGGTGCGGTTCACCACGGTCGAGTTGAGCGAGCTCGAGACCCGCATCCTCAACGCGGGCAGCCGCGCCGCGGAAATCGAAAAAAGGCTCTTTGCCGAACTGTCGGGCATCATCACCGCCGCCAGCACCGCCCTGGGCGAGGTCGCGCGCGCATTGGCGGAGGTCGATCTCGCCTGCTGTTTCGCCGATCTGGCAGCGGCCCAGGACTGGACCCGCCCGCGCATCGACGCGGGCCGCGGTTTCGAGATCCGGGCAGGGCGTCATCCGGTTGTGGAGCGTGCGCTGCGCCGCCAGGGCGGGGCGCCCTTCGTCGCCAACGACTGTGCGCTGTCCGACGGCGGCGAGGGTGCGCATCTGTGGCTGGTCACCGGGCCCAACATGGCCGGCAAGTCCACGTTTCTGCGCCAGAACGCCCTGATCGCCCTGCTGGCCCAGGCCGGCGCCTTCGTGCCCGCGTCCTCGGCGCATATCGGATTGGTGTCGCAGCTTTTCAGCCGGGTGGGCGCGGCGGACGATCTGGCACGGGGGCGCTCGACCTTCATGGTCGAGATGGTCGAGACGGCCGCGATCCTCAACCAGGCGGATGACCGGGCGCTTGTGATCCTCGACGAGATCGGGCGCGGCACGGCGACCTATGACGGGCTGTCCATAGCATGGGCCACGCTGGAACATCTGCATGACGCGAACCGCTGCCGGGCGCTCTTTGCCACGCATTATCACGAATTGACCGCGCTTTCGGCCAAGCTGCCCGGCGCGGAAAACGCGACGGTCGCCGTCAAGGAATGGAATGGCGACGTCATTTTCCTGCATGAGGTGCGCAAGGGGGCCGCGGATCGATCCTATGGCGTGCAGGTCGCGCGTTTGGCGGGCCTGCCCGACAGCGTCGTGGACCGCGCGAAAATCGTGCTCGAAGCCCTCGAAAAAGGCGAGCGGGAGGGTGGTGAGCGACAAAGGGCGCTGATCGACGATCTGCCGCTGTTCGCCCTGCCCCCGGCGCCCGCCCCCGCCGCGCCGAAGGCCCCATCGCCGTTGCGCGACCGGCTCGATGCCGTTCAGCCCGACAGCCTGACCCCGATCGAGGCGCTGTCGCTGCTCTATGAGCTCAAGGCCCTGCCGGACGGCTGATGGCGCGCGGCAGGAAGACGCCGCGCCGCCATCGCCATGCCGGGTTTACCGGGAGGTATCCTGCGGGTCGGGTTTTTCCGCCGATTTATCCGCGGCCTTGCCCGCGGGCGTCGAGGAAACGCCGACCTGCGCGGGGCGCAGCAACCGATCGTGCAGCATGAAGCCTTCCGCCATCACCTGAATGATGTCGCCGGCCTTGGTGTCGGGAACCGGCGCCTCGAACATGGCCTGATGTTGCTGCGGGCTGAACGCCTCACCGATTTCGGGCTTGATCTGACGGATGCCGTGTTTGGAAAACACGTTCAGGATCTCGCGCAGCGTCAGATCGACACCTTCGATCACCGGGCCGGCGGCGGCGCGCTGTTCTTCGCCCGCAGCCTCGAGCGCGCGGGACAGGTTGTCATAGACGGGCAGCATATCGCGCAGCAGGCGCGTACCGCCGTATTGTTCCGCCTCGCGGCGATCGCGTTCACCGCGCTTGCGGGCGTTTTCCGCGTCGGCCAGCGCGCGCAGCATCCGGTCGCGCAGCTCGTCACGCTCCGCCTTCAGCGCCGCGATTTCACCGCCGACGGTATCGCCTTCGGCCTCATCCTCGGCGGTGATGTCGATCAGATCCTCTTCCTCGCCCATCGATTCGGGGTCATCCAGAAAGGGAGAGTCTTCTTCTTTGCGTTCTGCCATCTTCTTACCTCTAGCTCCGGTCGGATATCAGCTTGCCGACAAGCTGCGCCGTGTAATTCACAATCGGGACGATCCGACCGTAGTTCAATCGGGTCGGGCCGATCACACCGACCGCGCCCACTATCTTACGATCAGCGTTCATATATGGGCTGACCACCAAAGAGGAACCGGAAAGTGAAAAAAGCTTGTTCTCCGAACCGATAAAAATGCGCACACCCTCGCCTTCTTCGGCCAGGTTGAGGAATTCCGCGATGTCACGCTTGCGTTCCAGGTCGTCGAACAGCGTGCGGATGCGGTCCAGATCCTCGCCATGCCCGTCGGCAGCCAGCAGGTTCGAGCGCCCGCGCACGATCAGCCGCTCGACCGTCTCGCCCTCGTTCTGCCAGATGGCCAGACCGCTTTCGACCAGTTGCTGCGCCAGAACGTCGATTTCCCGGCGGCGGCGCTTGATCTCGGCGCTGATACGTTGCGACAGATCGCCAAGGGTCAGGCCATCGACCAGGCTGTTCACGAAATTCGCAGCTTCGCGCATTGCCGAGGGCGTCAGCCCCGGCGGCGGCGAAAACACCCGGTTCTCGACGTGCCCGTCGGCAAAGACCAGAACCACCAGCGCACGGTCGGGGGCGAGCGAGACGAATTCGATATGCTTGAGCGGCGCCTCATGCTTGGGCGCAAGCACGAGGCTGGCGCCCTGGGTCATCCCCGACAGCGCGGAACCCACGCGATCCATCAGCCGCGCCACATCCGAATTGTCGCTGTTCACGCTGGCGTCGATCAGGCGGCGGTCGTCCACATTCAGATCGTCGACCTCCAACAGCCCGTCGACGAACATGCGCAGCCCCTGCTGCGTCGGAATCCGCCCGGCAGAGACATGCGGACTGTCCAGCAGACCAAGGTATTCCAGATCCTGCATCACGTTGCGAATCGTCGCCGCGCTGACCTTTTCGTCCAATGTGCGGGTCAGCGTGCGGGACCCCACCGGATCGCCGGTCAGCAGATAGCTTTCGACAACCCTGCGGAACACCTCTCTCGAACGGGCGTTCATCTGGCTCAGAATATCGCTCTTGTCGCTCATGGAAGATCCGTAAAACCCAGTACAGTCGAAGACGCAAGCGCCAGCACCACCACGCGGGGGGTTGTCACGCAAACAAACCCATGGGTATCAGTCGTGAACCCAGAATAAAGGACAGTCTATGCGCCCTTCCGGTCGAGAGATAAGAGAAATGCGCCCGATTTCAATCGAAACCGGAGTAACCAAACACGCCGAAGGATCCTGCCTGATCCGCTGCGGTGACACCCATGTGCTGTGTACCGCATCGCTTGAGGAACGCGTGCCGCCCTTCCTCAAGAATTCCGGCCTGGGCTGGGTCACGGCGGAATACGGCATGCTGCCCCGTGCGACCAACACCCGGATGCGGCGCGAGGCCAAGAACGGCCAATCAGGCCGCACGCAGGAAATCCAGCGCCTGATCGGCCGCGCGCTGCGGGCGGGCGTCGACCGGGTCGCGTTGGGAGAGCGGCAAATCTCCATCGACTGCGACGTGATCCAGGCCGACGGCGGCACCCGTTGCGCATCGATCACCGGCGGCTGGGTCGCGCTGCGCCTTGCAGTCGACCGCCTGATGAAGGCCGGTGACATCAAGACCGATCCGCTGACCGATCACGTCGCCGCCGTAAGCTGCGGCATCTACGCGGGGCAAACCGTGCTCGATCTGGATTACGCCGAAGACAGCGAGGCCGGCACGGATGCCAATTTCGTCCTGACCGGCGCCAAGGGGCTGATCGAGGTTCAGGCCTCCGCCGAGGGCGCGACCTTCACCCGCGCACAGATGACAGACATGCTGGATCTGGCGGAAACCGGAATCGACGCGCTGGTTGCCGCACAGAAGGCAGCCATCTGATGCGCAGCTTTGCCGACGATACCCTGCTGATCGCGACTCACAACCAAGGCAAGCTGGAGGAGATCGCCCGTCTGCTTGAACCCTTTGGCGTGACAGTCGTGTCGGCCGGGGAAAAGTCGCTTCCCGAACCTGAAGAGACGGAAGACACCTTCGTCGGCAACGCCCGGATCAAGGCCCATGCGGCAGCCCGCGCGACCGGAATGCCCGCGCTGGCCGACGACAGCGGCCTGTGCATCGACGCGCTGGATGGTGCGCCCGGCGTGCGCACGGCCGATTGGGCGGAAACGCCGTCGGGCCGCGATTTCACGATGGCGATGACGCGCGCATGGCAGGAACTTGAAGATAAGGCCGCGCCGCACCCGCGCAAGGCGCACTTCCGCTGCACATTGGTGCTGGCCTGGCCAGACGGCCATGACGAGGTGTTCGAGGGCATGGTCGACGGCGCCATCGTCTGGCCGATGCGCGGCACCGAAGGCCACGGCTATGATCCGATCTTTCAACCCGATGGCAGCGCCTTGACCTTCGGCGAGATGGATCGTTGGGAAAAGAATGCCATCAGCCACCGCGCCGAGGCCTTTCGCAAGCTGATAGAGAGCTGTTTTGCCGGTTGAGCGAAATTACGGCTTTGGTCTCTATATCCATTGGCCGTTCTGCCAGGCCAAATGCCCTTATTGCGACTTCAACTCCCATGTATCAGCCACGATCGACCAGGCCCGCTGGCTGAACGCCTTCTGCTCGGAAATTCGGCGCCTCGCGGAAACAACGTCGGACCGCGTGCTCGACACCGTGTTTTTCGGCGGTGGCACGCCCAGCATGATGGAGCCCGCCCTTGTACAGGGACTGATGGACAGCATCCGCGAAAGCTGGCGTACCTCCAACAGCTTCGAAGTCACCCTGGAAGCCAACCCCACCTCGGTTGAGGCCGCGCGCTTTGCCGGTTACCGCGATGCAGGGGTCAACCGCGTGTCGATGGGCATCCAGGCCCTTAACGACGCTGACCTCAAGGCGTTGGGTCGGCTGCACACGGTGGCCGAGGCGCGCGCGGCCTTCGACATCGCCCGGGCAACCTTCGATCGTGTCAGTTTCGACCTGATATGCGCGCGGCAACGGCAGACCCTGGCGGAGTGGAAAGAGGAGCTGAACCGGGCGCTCGACATGGCTGCGGACCATGTTTCGCTCTATCAGTTGACGATCGAGCACGGCACCGCCTTTGGCGCGCGCCACGCCGCGGGGGGCCTCAAGGACCTGCCCACCGAAGACCTTGCCGCCGACATGTACGAGCTCACTCAGGAGCTTTGCGAAAAAGCCGGGCTGCCGGCCTACGAGGTGTCGAACCATGCGCGGCCAGGCGCTGAATCGCGCCATAACCTGATTTACTGGAACTCCGGCGACTATCTCGGCATTGGTCCCGGTGCCCACGGGCGATTCACCGCGAACGGCGTTCGTATCGCGACCGACACCCCTTCGCAGCCCATGCATTGGCTGAACGCGGTCGAGCAGACCGGCACCGGCGAGCGGACCCGAGAAACCATTGCAGCCAGTGACGCCGCCGAGGAGATCGTCATGATGGGTCTAAGACTGAGTCAAGGCATTGAAAAAGAACGATTAAATTCATTGGTCGGTCCGAAATTCAACGAGGCAGCCGGCACTCTGATCGAAAGCGGCTTCTTGCAGGACAATGGCCGAAGCCTGCGGACGACCCCACGCGGCCGCCTGATGCTGAACGCCGTCCTCAGGGAACTTCTGACCGCTTGACAGAATGAGGTTTCTATTCATCTCCCTGGGCCTGACAAGCCTTCTCGCAGGAGTGATCGGCCTGCTGTTGCCGGTGGTGCCGACCGTGCCGTTCCTGCTGTTGGCGGCCTTCTGCTTCGCGCGCTCTTCGCCACGGTTACACTTCTGGTTGCTGAACCACCGCCATTTCGGCCCGCCGATCGTGAACTGGACGGAAAAGGGGGCCATTAGTCGGCCTGCAAAACTGCTCGCCACGGCATCCATCGGCGCAGCCGTTATTCCACCCCTTATCCTCCAGCTTCCTGTCTACATCATATGGGCTGAGGCGATCATCCTGTCGCTCGTCCTGCTCTTCATCTGGACTCGTCCAGAGAAATAGAGCTGAGCGCGCTGCAAAGCGAATCCAGCTGCGATAAAGACTGGTAATTCAACACCAATTTACCAGCCTCCGACCCTTCGCGGTGATCTATCTGTACCTTCAACCCCAGCGATGTCGCCAACTGGTCCTCAAGCGCGCGCGTGTCGGCATCGGCACGTGGGGGCTTCGGCCTTGCGCTCTTGGCCTTTGGCGCTTTGGCAAGCTGCTCGGTCTGGCGGACGCTGAGCCCCTTTGAAATCACCTGCTTGGCCAGGGCGATAGGATCGTCGGTGGTAATCAACGCGCGTGCATGACCCGCGCTGAGGCGACCCTCTCGCAGATGATCCAGGATTTCTTCCGGCAATTGCAGCAACCGCAGAAGGTTCGCAATGTGGCTTCGGCTCTTACCAAGCGCCTCGGCAAGCTTCTCCTGCGTATGGCCGAAGCGGTCCATCAATTGCCGAAAGCCCATCGCCTCTTCAACGGCATTCAGATCTGCACGCTGAATGTTTTCGATGATCGCGAGTTCGAGAACTTCGGTGTCGTTGAGATCGCGAATAAGAACCGGGACCTCATGCAGCTGCGCGCGCTGCGCTGCGCGCCAACGCCGTTCACCCGCGACAATCTCATAGGTATTCGCGTCACGCGGGTTCACCCGCACGATCAACGGTTGAATCACGCCTTTTTCACCGACGGAGCGAGTTAGATCGGCAAGCGCCTCTTCAGAAAACTGGCGTCGCGGCTGATCGGGGTTGGCAACCAGTTTTTCGACCGCGATCTTGTTTTCAGCCCGCATCACTTTGTCATTATTCTCCGAATTGGTAAGGTCGACATCAGCCATAAGAGCGGATAGCCCCCTGCCCAGCCCGCGCCGTTCTTGTTTTTTTTCAGTCATTTACTGCCTCATTGGATTAACGCGTTCGTGGCGCTTGAGAATTTCCGTTGCGAGCGAACGATACGCGATGCTGCCTCTCGACGTTGGATCATACTGCAAAACCGACATCGCATAAGACGGTGCTTCGCTCACCCGAACATTTCGGGGAATCTTGGTCTGAAACACAAGCTCGTTCAGATTATCGCGCGCATCCTCTTCGACCTGCCGCGCAAGGTTGTTCCGCGCATCATACATCGTCAGCACGACACCCTCAATTCTGAGATCTGGATTGGCCGACTGCCGCACTTCCCTGATCGAGAGGAGCAGCTGCGAAAGCCCCTCAAGCGCAAAAAATTCGCTTTGCAACGGTATAAGAACGGAATGTGCAGCGACCATCGCGTTGACCGTCAGCATGTTCAACGAAGGAGGGCAATCGATGAGGACAAAGTCGAACTCCAACCCCTCCATTTCCGGCTGCAACAAGGCATCGCGCAGCTGAAACGCCCGCTTCTCATTCGAGACCAGTTCCATGTCGGTCGAGCTGAGGTCAGTGGTCGCCGGGGCGAGGAACAACCCAGGGGTTCCCGTCTCATAAATCACGCTTTTGATCGGCGCTTCCTGAACAATCAGATCGTAGGTCGATGTCTTACGGTTTTCCGGTTCCAATCCCAACCCGGTGGACGCATTGCCCTGCGGGTCCAGGTCAACGATCAAAACCTTATGCCCCTTCGTCACAAGCGCCGCACCAAGGTTTATTGTCGTGGTTGTCTTTCCGACGCCGCCCTTCTGGTTGGCGATCGCCATAATACGAGGAAATTCATGCACGTTGTAGCGCCCTCACGTCTAGGATCACCGAATTTTCGTTGGTAGAACTTGGATGCGCTTCACACTCGAAACGCCAATCTTTTCTCGCAGCATCCACCTCTTTCTTCCAGCTGCTTCCTTTCAGGAAGAGCATCCGGCCGTGAGGCTTCAGCACCCGACAAGACAGATCGAACAAATGAGAGAGATCCGCAAGTGCACGCGCTGAAATTATATCGGCCGATGATGTTTCCAGATCCTCAGCACGGTGGGGGAGAACGGTGACCCGGGTGTTTGTTTCACGTGAAACAGTCCGAAGAAACTCGCACTTACGTAAGTCAGATTCCACAAGCGTAAATGAGAGGCCGGGAAGATCACGTTTCGCTTGGATAGCACACACCAGACCCGGGAATCCGGCGCCCGAACCAAGATCTACCCAATCACCCTGCGCGGGAGCGAACTCTATCAATTGCGCAGAGTCGCGAATGTGTCGCTGCTCGGCTTCACCCAGCGTTGCTGGCGCGACCAAATTGATGGCCGGGTTCCATTTGCGCAGCAGTTGCACATATTTAATCAAGTCCTGGCTTGTTTCACGTGAAACATTTTCGTTTAGCGGACCAGTCACGCGGTTTTCCGTTCCAGTTTATTCAGAGCGGACAACAACAACATCAAAGATGCGGGGGTAACCCCTTCAATTACACCAGCTTGTCGAATGGTGTCAGGTCTCGCAACTGAAAGCTTTTCTTTAACCTCATTGGAAAGACCGACGACCGCGCCGAAATCGAAATTTCGGGGAAATCTCTTCCCCTCGTCTTTTCGCAAAACGGAAACACTCGCCGCCTGCCGTTCAACATAGGAACGATACTCGGCGTCGATCTTGACCTGTTTTTCAATCTCCGCCCCTACCGGAGGCAATTGCGGCGACAGAAGCTTGAGGGTGCTCCACGTTACATCGCTCAGCGACAGCAGTTCAAATCCATCTCGTCGCTTACCATCATGCTTTACGGCGACGCCAATCTCGGCCAGATCATTTGGTGTCGCGCTCAACCTCGAAAGATGCCCGTTCGCCGCGGCGATATCCGCCATTTTTCGATTGAAGATCCGCGTCCTCGATTCGCCGACCAGGCCGACCTCGATCCCTACCGGGCAAAGACGCTGATCCGCGTTGTCCGCGCGCAGAGACAACCGATATTCGGCCCTCGAGGTAAACATCCTATAGGGCTCCGTTACGCCCTTGGTTACCAGGTCATCTATCATCACACCGATATAAGACGATGCCCGTGACAACTCGATGGGGTCACGGCCCTGCACCTCCAGCGCTGCATTCGCGCCAGCGATCAGACCTTGCGCCGCCGCCTCTTCGTATCCGGTGGTGCCGTTGATCTGTCCCGCGCAATAGCAGCCGGATAGTTCCTTGAGCTCCAACGTCGAGTGAAGCGATCGCGGGTCGAGGTAATCATACTCGATCGCGTAGCCTGGCTGCAAAATCTCTACATTTTCCAGGCCAGAAATTGATCTCACATAGGCATGCTGCACATCTTCCGGCAAAGACGTGGAGATTCCGTTGGGATATACCGTGTCAGTGCTCAGGCCTTCCGGCTCCAGGAATACCTGATGCGACTCCTTGTCTGAAAACCGAACTATCTTATCTTCGATCGAAGGGCAGTACCGAGGGCCGACGCCGCTGATGTTGCCGCTGTACATCGCGGATTTATCAAGGTTTTCACGAATAATATCGTGCGTGCGTGAATTGGTATGGGCGATCCCGCAGTTCACTTGCCGGGCAATAGGGCTGTCCGACAGAAATGACATCAGCGTAGGCTCCTCGTCGCCGGCCTGCTTTTCCAGCCTGGACCAGTCGATTGTGCGCCCGTTCAACCGCGGGGGTGTCCCTGTCTTGAGACGCCCGACCGGCAAACCAAGGTCCCGTATCCGATGCGCCAAACGTGTGGATGAAGAATCGCCGATCCGGCCAGCATCCCAGGTCCTCGTGCCCAGGTGAATCTTACCCCCCAAAAACGTGCCGACGGTCAGGATAACCTTGAGCGCGGCCACAACCGTCCCATCGGACATCTCAACGCCTGTGACCCTGTCTTCCGCGATCTTGAGATCGGTGATCTCGCCTTCCACCAGATGAAGGTTATCTTGAGCGCTCAGGATACTAGTGATTTTACGCGCATAGAGCTGGCGATCGGCCTGGACGCGCGGTCCCTGAACTGCAGCGCCTTTGGAGCGGTTCAGAAGACGGTATTGGATACCGGCTGCGTCCGCGGCGTGTCCCATTGCACCATCTAGCGCGTCAATTTCCCGAACCAGATGTCCTTTCCCCAGCCCACCGATAGCAGGGTTGCAGGACATTGCGCCGAGTTTCGATAGATCCATGGTGATCAGCGCGGTTCGCGCACCAAGGCGCGCAGACGCCAAGGCGGCTTCTGTACCTGCGTGACCGCCACCGATCACGACTACATCAAACTCAGTTTGTTTCACGTGAAACATTCCTTACTTTCCGATACAGAAACTCGAAAATATCTCGCCGAGAAGTTGCTCAATGTCTACACGGCCAATGAGAAACTCCAATGACCGAACCGCCTCGCGCAGATCTTCCGCTATCAGCTCGCTTCGTGCAGAACCAAGTTCTATCTCATTCTCTGCCGCCGTCAAAGATGAAACCGCAGATCGGAAAGCTTGCGAATGCCTTTGGCGGATAACCACCGACGCGTTCGCAGAAAAACCTTCGAGCTTGTCACCGATCTCGCTCAGCAAGTCGGCTATCCCCTCGCCCGAGACGGCGGAAATACCGTGTTTATCAACGGGCGTCAGATCGCTTTTTGTATAGCGCACCACGTCGTTTCTACCCGGAACGATGGGCAGATCTCCTTCTTCCGGGTTGAGGAACAGGCGGAGATCGGCGGTTTTCGCGCGCTCAACTGCGCGCTCGATTCCCATGCTCTCGACGACGTCGTCGGTTTCGCGCAGCCCGGCGGTGTCGAGGAATGTCACCGGCATGCCCGAGATGTCCATGCGAACCTCGACAATGTCGCGCGTGGTCCCGGCGATCGACGATGTAAGCGCGGCTTCTCTTCCGACGAGGGCGTTGAGCAGCGTGGATTTTCCGACGTTGGGTGCGCCAACGATCGCCACCTCGAACCCGTGGCGCAGTCGTTCGGCCGCCGCCTCGCCATCAAGCTCTTGCTGCAACCGCCCTTTGACATTTTGCACCAATTCGCTGACTTCGGGAAAGACATCAACCGGAACGTCTTCGTCTGCAAAATCGATTGTCGCTTCGACCAGCATTGAGGCGCGGATAAGATCTTTTCGCCAGAGTTCGACTTTCTGGCCGATTTCACCACTCAGAACACGCAGCGCCTGGCGACGCTGGGCCTCGGTCTCTGCCTCGATCAGATCCGCCAGCGCTTCGACCTGGGTGAGGTCGAGGTTATCGTTTTCAAGGGCACGGCGCGTGAATTCTCCGGGCTCGGCGTGTCGGGTCCCGGGAAAAGTTGATATTTCGCGCAGGACTGCCTGGGTGACGGCGAGGCTGCCGTGGGTTTGCAGCTCCGCCGACTGCTCGCCTGTGAAACTGCGGCCTTCTTCAAAGAAAAGCACCAGCGCATCGTCCAGATGCGTGCCATCGCTCGACCGCAACTTGCGCAAGCTGGCTTGGCGCGGCGCGGGTATGCCGCCGGTCAGACGCGCGACGATGTCCCATGCCATCGGGCCGGAGATGCGGATGACGGCAACGCCTGCCTTACCCCGCGCCGTTGCCAGTGCGTAAATCGTGTCCATTACACATAACCGATTGTTTTATAAACATTAATTATCGTTACGTATTCATGGAGTCGAAGAATTCGCCGTTGCTCTTGGTCTGTTTCAGCTTGGACAACAGGAACTCGATCGCATCGGTCGTGCCCATAGGGTTCAGAATGCGGCGCAGCACGAAGGTTTTTTGCAGATCGCTTTTTTCGATCAGCAGGTCCTCTTTCCGGGTACCGGATTTCAGAATGTCGATGGCCGGGAAAACGCGTTTGTCGGCGATCTTGCGATCCAGCACGATCTCGGAGTTGCCGGTGCCCTTGAATTCCTCGAAAATCACCTCGTCCATGCGGCTTCCGGTGTCGATCAGCGCGGTCGCGATGATGGTCAGCGATCCGCCCTCCTCGATGTTCCGCGCCGCACCGAAAAACCGTTTGGGCCGCTGCAGCGCGTTGGCGTCCACACCACCCGTCAGCACCTTGCCGGAGGACGGCACCACCGTGTTGAACGCGCGCCCGAGGCGCGTGATCGAGTCCAGCAAAATCACGACGTCGCGCTTGTGCTCGACCAGCCGCTTTGCCTTTTCGATCACCATTTCCGCGACAGCGACGTGGCGCGTGGCCGGTTCATCGAAGGTCGAGGAGACGACCTCTCCCTTGACCGAGCGCTGCATGTCCGTGACCTCTTCGGGCCGCTCGTCGATCAGCAGGACGATCAGATAGCATTCCGGGTGATTCTTCTCGATCGAATGCGCGATGTTCTGAAGCAGTACGGTCTTGCCCGTCCGCGGCGGCGCGACGATCAGCGAACGCTGGCCCTTGCCGATGGGCGCGACGATATCGATGATCCTGGCGGAGCGGTCCTTGCCCGTCGGATCCTCGATTTCCATGCGGAACCGTTCGTCCGGGTAAAGCGGGGTCAGGTTGTCGAAAGCCACCTTGTGGCGGGCACGCTCGGGGTCCTGGAAATTGATCCGCTCCACCTTGGTCATGCCGAAATAGCTTTCGGTTTCACGCGGCGCCTGGATCACGCCTTCGATGGTGTCGCCGGTTCTCAGCGAGAACTGTCGAATCATCTCGGGGGACACGTAGATGTCATCGGGGCCCGGCAGATAGTTCGCTTCGGGCGAGCGCAGGAAACCAAAGCCGTCCTGCATGACCTCGAGCACACCGTCGCCGCCGATTTCCCAGCCGTCTTCCGCCTGCTCCTTGAGGATGGCGAACATCATGTCGCCCTTGCGCATGGTCGAGGCGTTGTCGATTTCTAGCTCCTCCGCCATGGCGAGGAGATCCTTGGGGCTCGTGGCTTTGAGCTCGGACAGATTCAGTCGGTCTTGCGTCATCGGAGGTATCCAGATCTCTGCCACGCGGATGGACGAGATTTTCATGATGGAGGAACAAGTGCCCGGACGGGCCTTGTGCGGCTTCTAGCCGAGGCAGCAGCGCAAGTCAAATGCCCGCGCGGGGCAAAACGGCTGCGCCACCGAACCCGGCGCCAGCGCGTCTTAAAACGGGCGCGCGATCACCGATACGACGATGACGACCAGCAGCAGCGTTGGGACCTCGTTCATCATGCGATACCGCCGCCCGGTCAGCGTGTTGCGCCCGGCCGCGAAATCCCTGCGTCGCCCCGCGCACCACATATGGAACCACGTCATCGCCAGAACCCCGGCGGCCTTGGTCCACGGCCAGACCTGCGACCAGTCGATCACCCCCGGCGTTGCGACCAGCGCGAGCCCGAAAATCCAGCTCGAGATCATTGCAGGTCCCATGATCACCCGCAAAAGCTTGAATTCCATGGTCTGAAACAACGTATCGGCCGTGCTTTCCCGCTCAACACTCTCGACATGGTAGACGTATAGCCTGGGCAGATAAAACAAACCGGCCATCCACGCGATGACGGAGATCACATGCAGGCTTTTGGTCCAGGGGTAGGCAAGTGAGAGCAGATCGGCCATTCGGGCTCCTTACGGTATTCCTTCCTTAATAATAAAAGAAAAAGAAAGAAATGATGATGTAGTAGTAGGCGCAGTGGATACTGTGGATTACTGATCGGTCCCCAGATTTTCCGACACGCCGGCGCAGGTGTGAAAAAGTTGGTTAAGACTTTGGGAGTCTCCGGGCAAGCAATTGATAGTGAAGAGTCAATTTCAAAACATCATGTGGATAACTTTGTTGAACAACTTCGCGTAACTCGGGGACAGCCTCGATTTTCACACAGCGGTGCATGGCTTGAGTCACAGGGTACAGTTCGGTTATTGATGCGGGACGAAGCGGCGGAATTTCGGGCAAAGCCACCAGGCTGTGGATGAACCGATGACTGTCCCCAGGCCCAAGGCCGGCTTTTCCACAGGATGTCACATGAGCCGAAAGCTGATCCTCGCGTCTTCCTCCGCCACCAGGCGCGCGATGTTGGAGGACGCGGGCATTTCCGTCACCTGCCTGCCCCCGCGCGTGGACGAGGCGACGATCAAGGCGTCCTTGCTGGCGGAAGGCGCGACGCCGCGCGATGTGGCCGACGCCCTGGCGGAATACAAAGCCCGCAAGATCGGGGAACGGCACCCCGAGGCCTTTGTCCTCGGTGCGGATCAGGTTCTGGACTTTCAGGGATCGGTGTTGAGCAAGCCCGCAAATCTGGATGAGGCCCGCACCCAGCTCAAAATGCTTCGCGGCAAACCGCACAAACTGTTGACCGCGGCCGTGATCTTTCACGACGGCCAGCCGCAGTGGCGCACCGTCGCCACCGTCCGTCTGACGATGCGTCGCTTTTCCGATGCCTTCCTGGAGGGATATCTGGACCGAAACGCGGATGCGATCCTGTCCTCGGTCGGCGGTTACCGGCTGGAGGAGGAAGGCTTGCGCTTGTTCGATCGTGTCGACGGTGATTTCTTTGCCGTACTGGGCCTGCCGCTGCTGGATGTGGTCAGGTCTCTGACAATGCGTGGAGTACTTGAGGAATGAGCAGCAATGCGCCGCCCCTGGCAGGGGTCATCGGCCATCCCATCGGGCACAGTAAATCGCCGCGGCTTCATGGCCATTGGCTGCGTACCTATGGGTTGGCGGGGCATTATATCCCCATGCAGGTGGAACGGCGCGACATCCCCGAGATGTTGAGACTGCTGCCCCGCCTGGGCTTTTGCGGTCTGAACGTGACCGTCCCGCACAAGGAAACCGCGCTGGAGCTGGCCGATCTGGTGACCGACCGCGCCGCGCTGATCGGCGCGGCGAACACGCTGATATTCCGTAGCGACGGCAAGGTTCATGCCGACAACACCGACGGCTACGGCTTTATCTCGAACCTGCGCCAGAACGCCCCTGAGTGGGACCCACGCCGCGGCCCCGCCGCCATTTTCGGGGCGGGTGGCGCGGCGCGCGCGGTGATTGTGGCGCTGCTGGAAAGCGGCGTGCCGGAAATCAGGCTGTCGAACCGCACCCGCGCCCGTGCCGAGCGCCTGCGCGCGGATTTCGGCGCGAAAATGGTCGTCTATGACTGGGCACGCGCGGGCAACATGCTCGACGATGCCGCAACGGTGGTCAACGCGACGTCGCTTGGAATGACCGGCCAGCCGGATCTACGCGTTCCGCTGGACGGGCTGTCGCCCGACATGCTGGTTACCGATATCGTCTATACCCCGTTGGAAACCCCGCTTTTGGCAGAGGCGCGCAACCGTGGCTGCACGGTCGTCGATGGGCTGGGGATGCTGCTGCATCAGGCCGTGCCGGGTTTCGAGCGGTGGTTCGGCCTCCGCCCCGAGGTCGATGAGACCTTGCGGCACGTGGTCCTGGCCGAATGACGGGGGCCCCTTTCCTGATCGGTTTGACCGGCTCCATCGGCATGGGCAAGTCGACGACGGCGGCGATGTTCGCGGAATGTGGCGCCGCGGTCTGGGATGCGGATGCGGCGGTGCACCGGCTTTATGCCGCAGGTGGCGCAGCGGTGGAGCCGATCGCGCAGATCCACCCGGCCGCGATCGTCGGTGGCGCGGTGGATCGGTCCGCGCTGAAAGCCTGGATCGCCGAAGATCCCGCCGCCCTGCCGCTGCTGGAGGCGCGCGTGCACCCGCTGGTCGCGCGCGACCGCGCCGCCTTCATCGCGCGTCAGACGCAGGAGGGCGCCGAGATCGTGGTTTGCGATATCCCGCTGCTGTTTGAAACCGCCGGCGAAGGACAGTTCGATATGATCGTCGTGGTGTCGGCACCCGCCGAGACGCAGCGCGAGCGCGTGTTGGCGCGGCCGGGCATGACCCGCGACCATTTCGAGGCGATTTTGGCAAAACAGATCTCTGATGCGGAAAAGCGGCGCCGCGCGGATGTCGTGGTTCCGACCGAAACCCTTGAAGGCGCGCGCCGTGCGGTGCAGGAAACGGTGCAGCGGATCAGAAGGCAGCGAGCAAATGCGTGAAGTCGTCCTGGATACGGAAACCACCGGCCTCGACCCGTTCGACGGGCATCGCATCGTGGAAATAGGCGCGGTGGAGCTGTTTAACCACATGCCCACCGGGCGGACCTATCACCAATATATCAACCCGCAGCGCGACATGCCCCAGGGCGCGTTCGACGTGCACGGGCTGAGCGAGGATTTCCTGCGCGACAAGCCGCTGTTCGCGGATGTGGCCGACGATTTCCTGGCCTTCGTCGGGGATGCGCGCATGGTGATCCACAATGCCGCCTTCGACATGAAATTCCTCAACGCCGAGCTGGATTGGTGCAAGCGCAAGAAACTGCCCGACGCCCAGGCGCTGGATACGCTCGCCATCGCGCGCAAACGCTTTCCCGGCTCGCCGGCATCGCTGGATGCGCTGTGCCGCCGGTTCGGCATCGACAATTCGTCGCGCCAGCTGCATGGCGCGCTGCTCGATTCCGAGATTCTGGCAGATGTCTATCTGGAACTGACGGGTGGACGGCAGCCCGATTTCGCGCTGAACGCGACATCGGATGCCGACCGCGGCGGGCAGGATATCGACAGCGGCGCGACCGTCTGGCGACCCGCGCCGCGGCCGACGCCCCTGCCCCCGCGCTTGAGCGAGGCGGAGCGCGCCGCGCACGCGGCCTTCGTATCGCGGCTGGGCGACGCGCCGTTATGGCCCGTCGGCTAGCGTAGCGGTGCGCGATCAGACGGTTTGCGCGCCTTCGGCCTGCTGGGCCTGCGCACGGCGCGCCAGTTCCTGCCGGTAGAGCGCCACGAAATCGATGCTGTCCAGATTCAGCGGGTTGAAACCGCCGTCGCGCGTGACGTCGCTGACGACACGGCGCAGGAAGGGGAACAGCATCCGCGGGCATTCGATCAGCAGAAACGGGTGCAGCTGGTCGTCGGGCACATTCTCGATCTGGAAAATCCCGGCGTAGTCGATTTCCAGCAGAAAGATCTGCGCCTGATCCGTCTTGTTCTTGGAATCGCACTGCAACTTGATCGACACCTCGTATTGGGTGTCGCTGCGTTTGCGTGCATCCAGGTTGACCTGGACCGTGATGTCGGGCTGCACCTCGCCCTGAAGCCCCTTTTGCGCGGCGACGTTTTCAAAGGACATGTCGCGGATGAACTGACCCAGGATCTGCATCTTGATCTGGGGCGGCTGTTCTTCCGACTTGGGCGCTGCGGCAGCGGTATCGACACCGTTGCTGGTTTCTTCTGCCATTGGAGGCTCCTGCATGGGTTGCATTCGCGCCGTGCATATCAGGTCGCCCGTGACGTCTCAATGCCGCGGGTGCGCAGATGGCGGATGCAGATGAGCGCACCGGCGCGCGCGCCCTGCCCTAATGCCGGGTCCAGCCGGACTGGCCGCGCGGCGTGTCGGGGTCGCGCGGCAGTTCCTCGAATTCCCCCTCGATCACGTCGCCCCGCACAGCGTCGCCCTGTGGCCGACGCGTGCCGCCGGGCGGCGGGCCCGGATGCCGGACCGACTGGTGAACCGTGCGGATCTGTACCCGCCGCGCGATCCCCGAAAAGACCGCCTTGCGGATCGCGGGCACCAGCAGCGCGAATCCCAGCGCATCGGTGAAAAACCCCGGCGTCAGCAGCAGAGCGCCCGAAAACAGGATCATGGCGCCATGCGCGATGGGTTCCGTGGGGTCACGCAGATCCCGCACCGACCGTTGGATCTGGCTGAGCGCCATCAACCCCTGCGACCGCACCAGCCAGGTGCCCAATATGGCCGTCAGCAACACGATCAGCAGCGTGGGCCACAGGCCGATCATACCGCCGACCTGCACGAAAAGGCCGATCTCGATCAGGGGAACGGCGATGAACGCCAGGAATAACCACATAAGCTGCCTCGTACCTTTCTGCACTGCGGTGGACTTGACCCACACGCTCCCCTACATATGTTCGGCAGGTTCGCGTTTCCACCGTATCCCCAATGAGGTTCAGAATGAGTCCTTCGGCAATCCAACTTCTTGTTCTGGCGGGGATTGCTATATTCTTGATCCTTCGGCTGAAAAATGTGCTGGGCACGCGCGACGGATTTGAAAAGCCGCCCGTGGCGGCCCCGGCCGAGGTCAAGGAAAAGCCCAGACATGATTTCGAGGTGATCGACGGCGGCCCCGATCTCGAGATTGCGGACTATGCCGAACCGGGCAGCGACACCGCCGAGGCCTTGACGAAGATGAAAACCGCCGAGCCGGGTTTCAGCGTCCGTGAGTTCCTGGATGGGGCCAAGGGCGCCTATGAGATGATCCTGATGGCGTTCGAGCGGGGCGACATCAAGTCGGTCGAGGCTTTTCTGTCCGAAGACGTGAACGAGGCCTTCGTCGAAACCATCGCCCTGCGCGAAGATCAGGGCCTCAAGGTCGAGGCGAGCTTTGTCGGCCTGAGAGAGCTGGAGCTGAACTCCGCAAGCTTCGACGCCGCCACGGCGGAGGCCGAGATCAGCGTGCTTTTCGTCGCGGAGCTGACCTCGGTGGTGCGCAACAGCGAGGGCGAGATCGTCGAGGGCAACCCCAACGAGATCAAGCGCCAGCGGGATATCTGGACCTTCGCCAGACGCATGGGCGTGGATGATCCGAACTGGCAGCTCGTCGCCACGGGCGGATGACGGGCGGACGATCGGCATCGGGCCTGAAGGCGGCGGCGCTGGCGATAGCGGGATCATTTGCCATGACCCAGGCATCGGCGGAGCCCTCCTACCACATCATGGAATTCTCGGAGCTGCACGGCTGGCAGCAGGACGATCACCAGGCGGCGCTGGATGTGTTCCTGAACACATGCACCGACCTCAAGCGCCCGGAATGGGCGACGCTTTGCGCCGTGGCGCAAGAGGTCACGAACGCCAAGGCCTTCTTTGAGCTCTTCTTTCGCCCGGTGATCATCGGCGGCGAGGCCCCCGCCCTTTTCACCGGCTATTTCGAACCCGAGCTGAATGGCGCCCGCACCCCCAGCGATCGCTTCCGCTATCCGCTCTACGCCAAGCCGCCGGAGGCCTCGGGCCAGTGGTACACCCGGCAGGAAATCGAATCCGGCGGTCTGCTGAAAGGGCGCGGGCTGGAAATCGCCTGGGTGGACGACCCGGTCGATCTGTTCTTTCTGCAAATCCAGGGCTCGGGCCGGGTACGCCTGGCCGACGGCGGCGCCATCCGTGTGGGCTATGGCGGCGCGAACGGGCAGCCCTACCGCTCCGTCGGGACAGAGCTGATCCGCCGGGGCATCTTTCAGCCCCATCAGGTCTCGGCGCAGGTCATCCGCAACTGGGTCAAGCGCAACCCCGTAGACGGCGAGGCGCTGCTGCACCACAACCCGTCCTATGTGTTCTTTCGCAAGGTCACGGGCGTCCCCGCGGATCAGGGCCCGCTGGGCGCGATGAACAGATCCATCACCCCGCTGCGCTCGGTTGCGATAGATCCGGCCTTCACGCCGCTTGGCGCGCCGGTCTGGATCGAAAAGGAAGGGCGCCGCCCCCTGCACCGCCTGATGGTCGCGCAGGATACCGGATCGGCCATCAAGGGCCCGCAGCGCGCCGATGTGTTCTACGGCACCGGCAACCAGGCCGGCCGCGCGGCGGGTCGTATCCGCGACAGGGGCCGGGTCGTGGTTTTGCTGCCGATCGAGCTTGCCTACAGCCTGACGCCGGAGGGTTGAGCCGTGGCGCCGCGCAAACCCCGAGGGCTGCGCCCGGACGAGGAAGACCTGTGGCGGAAAGTCAAATCTGCCGCCCGCCCCCTGCACAAGGAACGTCGCCCGCCCACGATTGCACCGCAGGTATCGTCGCAGCCGCTTGAGCTGCCGAAGACCCCGGCGCGCGCGGAACCGGACCCGGCGCGCGCGGCACTGCCGATTCAGCCGTTCAGGATTGGCCAGAATGCGGGCCGTGACGGGGGACGCAACGCGCCGCGAAAGCCGGGCGGTCATCGGTTGCTGCCCGACCTCGAACAGGAAATGGCGGCGGCCGCCGTCGCGATGGACAAACGCGCCTACACGCGGTTGCGCCGCGGCAAGATCCTGCCCGAGGCGCGGCTCGATCTGCACGGCATGACGCTGGCGCAGGCCCATCCCGCGCTGACATCCTTCATCCTGCGCGCACAGGCGCAGGGCAAGCGGCTGGTTCTGGTCATCACGGGCAAGGGCAAACGCGCGCATGAGCCGGGCCCGATTCCGGTGCGCACAGGGGTGTTGAAACACCAGGTGCCGGTGTGGCTGGCGCAGCCGCCTCTGGCGCAGGCGGTCCTGCAAATCAGCGCGGCGCATCTGAAACACGGCGGCGGCGGCGCCTTTTACGTCTATCTACGCAGGCAGCGATAACCGCTTTCGCGCAAGACCGACGCCCAGGCCCACGGAAGACGACGCCAGGATCAGATAGATCGCGATCGCCACCATCTGTTCGGTGAACGCGACGCCCCGATCGATGAACCAGCCGGTCAGCCCCGGCCCGACGGCAGAGCCGAACACCATCACCGCGACCGCCAGCGCCTTGATCGACCCCAGATGGCGCGTGCCGTAAAATTCGGCCCAGAACGCGTTGATCACCGTGGTGTTCACCCCCGCGGTCAATGCCATCAACGCAAGCGCCAGCGCGGCGAGAGCGAGGCTTTGCGCCACCGACAGGACCAGGAACCCGATCGCAAGCGGCAGGAGGTAGAGCGGCATCAGCCTGGCCGTTCCGATCCTATCCACGGCAAGGCCCGACAGCAGCATGGCAACGGTGGACATGCCCGAGAACAGCGGGAACAAAGCCACCAGCGACAGATGCGACCACCCCTTCAGCGTCGCCAGGTGCACCTGCAGGAAAAAGAACGAGGTGATGAAGGCCGACGGCCCCATCAAAGCGGGTACGACCAGCCAGAACAGCGGATGGCGCAGGGCGTCCATCCGCGTCCAGTGCCTGCGCCCCATGCCGGCCACGTCGTCCTGTTCCGCCAGCGCTTGGGGCGTGCGTTCATGGCGCAGCAGGATCACGATGACCGGGATCACCGCCAGCGCGAGGACCGCCGCGAGAAACCACAGGTTTTGCCAGTCAAACCAGCGTTTCAGCGCCACGAACGTGAGCGGAAAGAGCGACTCCCCCAACGCAAATCCAAGCGCGCCGATGGCCAGCGCCTTGCCCCGCGACGCCGTGAACCACCGTGCCATCGCCACCGCCCCCAGGTGGCTCGCCATGCCCTGCCCGGCGAAGCGCAGCATCAGGATCACCCCGACCAGCGCCCAGGCCGCGCTGACCATCGCCATCGCCACGCAGGCCAGCGCCAGCAGGCCCAGGACGACAGGCACGATGACCCTGACGCGGAACCGGTCCACGATCCCACCGAGCCAGACCATCAGAACGGCGGAGGTGGCCGTGCCGACGGTATAGATCGCGCCCCATTCGCCGTTGCTCAGATCGAACTGCCGCCGGATGTCGCCCGAAAAGATCGAGATGAAATAGGTCTGGCCAAAGGCCGACACCAGCGCCAGCAGAAATCCGACGCTCAGCCAGCGCAGGTTGTCTTTCACGAATGACAAAAGTGACATCGGCAGCACCCTTTCCCGGCCGACCCATGCTTCGGCCAGTTGCCGCGAAAGGGAAAGCGCTTATTTCGCGTCCCCGCACTGCACCAAAAGGATCGGCCTAGAGCACGAACCGGCTGAGATCGGTCGAGCGCGTCAATTCACCCAGGTTCTTTTCGACGAAGGCGGCATCCACCGTCACCGAAGACCCTGTCCGCTCGGGTGCGTCGAAACTCAGCTCCTCGAACACGCGTTCCAGCACGGTGTAGAGCCGCCGCGCGCCGATGTTTTCGACCGACTGGTTGACCTCGGCCGCGATCTTGGCCAGCGCGGCGATGCCTTCGTCGGTGAAGGTGACGTTGACCTCCTCGGTTTTCATCAGCGCGGTATACTGAAGCGTCAGCGCGTTGTCGGTCTCTGTCAGAATGCGCACGAAATCATCTTCCGTCAGGGCGCGCAGCTCGACCCGAATGGGCAGGCGGCCCTGCAATTCCGGCAGCAGATCCGAAGGTTTGGCAATGTGGAACGCCCCCGACGCGATGAACAGGATATGGTCGGTGCGCACCGGGCCGTGCTTGGTCGACACGGTCGTGCCCTCGACCAGCGGCAGCAGGTCGCGCTGCACGCCCTCGCGGCTGACGTCGCCGCCGCGTGCGTCGGTGCGGGCGCAGACCTTGTCGATCTCATCGAGGAAGACGATGCCGTTTTCCTCCACCGCGGTGATGGCGGCACGGGTCACGGCCTCATCGTCGAGCAGCTTGTCCGCCTCCTCGCTGATGAGCACATCGTGGCTTTCGGACACGGTCATCTTGCGGCGCACCTTGCGCCCGCCCATCGCCTTGCCGAACATCTCGCTGAGGTTCATCATGCCCATGTTCGCACCGGGCTGCCCCGGAATCTCGAACATGGGCATGCCGCCGCCGGTGTCGGCCACGTCCAGCTCGATGACCGTATCGTCAAGCTCACCCGATCTCAGCTTCTTCCGATACATCTCCCGGGTGGATTCGCGCGCGTTGTCGCCGACCAGCACGTCGATCACGCGGTCCTCGGCAGCCTTCGCCGCGTTGGCTTTCACATCCTCGCGCATGGCCTCGCGGGTCATGGCGATCGAGGTATCCAGAAGATCGCGGATGATCTGTTCCACGTCCCGCCCGACATAGCCGACCTCGGTGAACTTGGTCGCCTCCACCTTGATGAAGGGCGCCCGCGCCAGTTTCGCCAGACGGCGGCTGATTTCCGTCTTGCCGACGCCGGTGGGCCCGATCATCAGGATGTTCTTGGGATAAACCTCATCGCGCAGATCGGCGTCCAGCTTGTTGCGGCGCCAGCGCGACCGCAAAGCCACCGCGACGGCCCTTTTCGCATCCTTCTGGCCAATGATGAAACGGTCCAGTTCGGACACGATTTCGCGGGGGGTCAGATCGGTCATGTGCACTCCGTGAAAATCTCGGCGGTTCGGGCGAAGGGGCTCCGCCAGGTCCTAGGCGGTGATGGTTTCGACAGTCAGGTTTCCGTTGGTATAGACACAGATATCGGCCGCGATTCCCATCGCCTTGCGTGCGATCTGCTCCGCATCCAGGTCGGTTTCCATAAGTCCGCGCGCCGCCGCCAGGGCAAAGTTTCCGCCCGATCCGATCGCGGTCACGTCATATTCGGGTTCCAGCACGTCGCCGGCGCCTGTGATCACATAAAGATCGCGCCCATCGGTGACGATCAGCATGGCCTCGAGTTTTTGCAGGTACTTGTCGGTACGCCAGTCCTTCGCAAGCTCCACACAGGCGCGGGCCAGCTTGCCGGGGGTCGCCTCGAGCTTGGCTTCCAGCCGCTCCAGCAGGGTAAAGGCATCGGCGGTCGAGCCGGCGAAACCCGCCACCATTTCGTGGCCGCCGGGCGACAGCCGGCGCACCTTGCGCGCGGTGCCCTTGATGACCGTCTGGCCCAGAGACACCTGCCCGTCGCCCGCGACGACCACTTTTCCGCCGCGCCGCACACCGATGATCGTGGTGCCGTGCCAGCCCGGAAAATCCTTGTCAGCCATGAATCCCTCCGTTTGTTCTGCGTTTCATATGTGCCCGCGTCCTTGCGGCAACAACCCTGGGGCCGGTTCCGATATCGGCGGTGTCGGCCCGGGAATCGAAAAAGGCAGCCGCGGGGGCTGCCTTTGCGATCCTCGGATCATGCGATCACGCGGATCAGACCGCGTCGTCGATCCAGCTTTGCAGCGCGGCCTTGGGCGCGGCGCCGACCTTGTTGGACACGACCTCGCCGTCCTTGAACATGAACAGCGCCGGGATGCCACGCACGCCCAGCTGCGCGGGCGAATTCGGATTTTCGTCGACGTTGACCTTAACGATCTTAACGCGGCCTTCATATTCGGCGGAGAGTTCTTCCAGCGCCGGCCCGATCTGTTTGCACGGACCGCACCATTCCGCCCAGAAATCGACGATCACGGGTACGTCGGCGTTGCGGACTTCGGCGTCGAAGGTGGCATCGGTTACAGCTACGGTGGCCATCGGGGTCCCTCCTTGGGGTTGGCATCAATCAGATGCCGCAACGTATGTACGCCTTACCACAGGGTCAAGGCGCCACGTCCTCCGCCAGTGCCGCCTGAAGGGCGCGCTCCAGCAACGGGCGCGGCAGCGGCATGAGCTGCGCGCTCCGGGTCCAGAGGATGGCGCATTCGATGCGGCGACCGGGATGGATCTCGCCAAGCGCAAAGGCATAGGCCCCCATCTGGCGCAACAGCCCGTCGGGCACTGCGTCGGGCGTTTCGGGCACCATGCGGTTGGTCTTGAAATCCACGATGGTGATCGCCTCCTGCGTCACGATCAGGCGATCGACGATGCCGCGCAGCTGCCTGCCGTCGGGCAGGCGGGCGGCCACCTCGACCTCTGCCAGCGTTTCGGGGCGGAAAAGGGCGGCCAGCTGCGGCGCGTCCAGCACGCCGACCGCCTCCGCCAGCAGGGCGCGGGCCTCATCGTCCTGCGCCCGGTCGGGTCCGGCGGCCAGCAGCGCAATCCCGGTATCATGGCGTTCTTCGGTCGGCAGCGCGGGCAGCAGTTCCAGCAGCATGTGGATCGAGCGGCCGCGCCGCAGGGCGGTCGCCTCATCCTGGCCTTCGCCGGCCAGCGCCTTCGCCCCCCCAAGCTCCGACGGCGACAGCGGCGCGGCGGGACGGGGCGGCACCGCCGCCTGCGTCACGGCATAGGCGGGCAGGGGCCGCGCCCCAACATCCGGCCGATCCGTCGGCGGCGTGCCGGGTTCGGCGGCCGCGGGGGGATCAGCGGGCCAGTGGCCGAATTGCAGGCGCAGGCCGGCCGCGCCGTCGTGGATCAGCGGGGCGGCGCCATCGTGCTGCATGGCGTCCTGCACGATGTTGTACCAGCTTTCCGGGCCGGTGCCGACATCGCCCGCGGCGGCCACGATCAGCCATTGTTCGGCCCGTGTGATCGCCACGTAAAGCAGCCGCATACGTTCTTCCAGCTGGCGCCTTTCCTGCGCCTCGCGCGAGGTCGTCATCGGCAGGGGGCTTTGATTCTTGCCCGTCTTCCACACCGGCACGGGCGGGCCTTCCTGCGTGTCGAGCTTCAGGATCTCGTTGCGCACCTCGTTCTTGCGCTTCTGTGTCTCGGGCAGGATCACGATCGGCGCTTCCAGGCCCTTGGCGCCGTGAACGCTCATCACCCGGATCAGGTCCGAATTGCTGTCCAGCTGCCGCTTGATGTCCACATCGTCCGAGGCCAGCCACCCCAGAAATCCGGTCAGGCTGGGAATGTCAGACCGCTCATAGGCCAGCGCCTGCGCCTGCAACGCGTCGATACCGTCCTGCGCCTCGGGGCCCAGCTGCGCCAGCAGCCTTTGCCGCCCGCCATGCCGCGTGAGTATCCGCTCCAGCAGGTCGAAGGGCCGCAGGAAATCGGTGTTGTCGCGCAGATCCTGAAGCACGGCAAGCGTCTGCGCAAAACTGTCATGCCGCGCGCGCAGCTGCGCCCAGAGGTAGCTCTTGCCGCGCCCCTGCGCCAGATCGTAGATCTGCGCCTCATCCCAGCCGAATAGGGGCGAGCGCAGCGCGGCCGCCAGCGAAAGATCGTCCTCGTTGGTGGCGAGGAACGCCAGCAGCGCGGACAGATCGCGCACCGCCAGTTCGCCGCCCAGCCGCAGCCGGTCCGACCCCGCCATCGGCAGGCCCTGTTCCTTGCCGGCCCGGATGATTTCGTGAAACAGCTCTCTGCGCCGCTGCACCAGGATCAGGAAATCGCCGGCCCGGATCGGGCGCGTGCCGCCCTTGCCGTCGGGCAGGGGCGTACCGATCATCGCGCCGATCCGCTGCGCGATGCGGCGCGCCAGCACCACGTTCGGATCATCCGCGCCGAGCCTGTCGACCGGGTCGGTCCAATGGGCCTCTTCGGGGGTGTCGGATTTTTCGACGACCGGCCACAGATCGACCCGACCGGGCAGATCGGACCGGAACGCGCGGTGGTGGGTTTCCCCGCCCACGCCCTGCGCCGCCTCCCCGCTGAAGGCCTGATCCACCAGGCGCAGGATCGGCGTGGCGGAGCGAAAGGAAAACAGCAGGTCGCGCGGGAACAGACGTTTGCCGACCTGCGAAAGCTGCTGATCGAAATGCCCCCGCATCCGGTCGAAGGCAGCGGGATCGGCGCCCTGAAACGAATAGATCGACTGCTTCTTGTCGCCGACCACGAAAATCGTGCGTTCGGTGTCGGCCCGCGCGCCCACGCCCGCGGTGAATTCCTGCGTCAGCAGGCGCACGACATCCCATTGGGCAGGCGAGGTGTCCTGCGCCTCGTCCACCAGAATATGATCGATACCGCCGTCCAGCCGGAACAGGACCCATTGCGCGACCGAGGGATCGGTCAGCAGGCGCCGCGCCTTCAGGATCAGGTCGTCGAAGTCCAGCCAGCCGAGGCGCAGCTTGCGGTCTTCGTATTCGGGCAGGAAGACCCGGGCGAAATCGCAGAGGCAACGGGCCTTTTCCGCCGCGTCGATTGCCTGAAGGTGCAGTTTCGCATCCGCCACGCGCTGCGCCAGGGCCATCACCTCATCGGCCAGCGGACCCAGGGCCTTGCGTGCGTTTTTCGTCAACAAGGAAGGCTTGGGCAGGTCATCGGCCTTGCGCAGCATCAGCGCGCAAAGCGCTTCATGCTCAGACAGGCCGGGGGATGTCATGTCGAGCCCGCGCAGCGCTCGCGCCAGTGTCTTCATCGTCGGCGATTCGCCGTCCAGCAGCGGGCAGACGGTGGCCAAGAGGTCGGCCTCGCCGCCGTCGAAGGCGATGGCGCAGGCCTGCACGGCATTGGCGTCGCGCGCCAGCCCCAGCGCCTGTTTCAGGTCCGCCGGTTCCAGCGGTCGGGCGAAAAGCTCGGCGTTCGCGGCGATCTCTTGCAGCAGATCCGCCGGATCGTCGCCGGACAGGTGGCGCGCGATGCCGTCGACCAGTCCCACATGCGGGCCATCGGCCAGTTCCTCCAACACCTCGTCGCGCAGGATCTTGCCGGCCCGGTCGTCCATTTCCGTGAATTGCGGCGACACGCCCGCCTCCAGCGGGAAGCGTCGCAGCAGCGCCGCGCAGAAGGAGTGAATCGTCTGGATCTTGAGCCCGCCGGGCGTCTCGATCGCGCGGGCGAAAAGGGTGCGCGCATGGCGCCGCGCGGTGGGGGAATTGTCGGACACCTCCACCCCCAGGGTGTCGAGCTCCGCCGCCAGGGCGCGGTCTTCCAGCATGGCCCATTCGCCCAGACGCCGGAACAGGCGGTTCTGCATCTCGCTCGCGGCGGCCTTGGTATAGGTCAGGCACAGGATGCGCTCGGGCGGGACACCCTTCAGCAGCAGCCGCGCCACCCGATCGGTCAGCACGCGGGTCTTGCCCGACCCGGCGTTGGCCGACAGCCAGGTGCTGTCATAGGGCGCGGCCGCCCGGACCTGCGCCTCGGTGGCGTCGTCGCGGATCATCGCCCGACATCCCGCGGGGTCGGAGGTGTGGTTTCATCCCATTCGCCGAAACGCGCCAGATGATCGTAATCGCGCACGTCGGCCCTGTTCTGCATCGCGCGGCGAGAGGTAAAGCCGCGCGTCGCACTCTGGTATTTTCCGATCAGCTCCTTGAGCTCTTCCCAGGTCTGCAAGGCCTCTCCGGCGCCCATTTCGCGGCGTCGTTCCTCGGGGTTGGCGCCCAGACCCAAATGGCACACCTCGATCACGGGGCGGCCTGCAAGTTGCTCGAATGCGCCCAGTTCGACCATCGCGGCCTCCAGCAGCAACTGCTTGTCGTAATGCGTTATCTGCGGATCGGTGGGCGGTTTTCCGGTCTTGTAGTCATAGATCACCACACCGCCGTCGTGGCGCAGGTCGATGCGATCGACCTTGCCCGTCAGGCTGAAATCAAGCGGTGTCAGCGCCAGCGTGCGCTTTTGCTCGAGGATGCCCGGGCGCGCGATCTCGCGGCGCCTTGCCTCGCCGTCCAGGAACCAGCCCGCAACCTTGGCCAGCCGCGCGCGCCAGATGCGCCGCGTGGTGGGCCAGGGCGCCTTTTCATCCAGATGCCGGTCGGCAATCCGCATCAGCAGGTCGCGGGCGTCGGCGGGCAGCCCGTCCGCCGTGGTTTCGATGAACTCGTGCAGAACGTCATGCAGGACCGTGCCGCGCAGCATTGCATCGGGTTCGGGACGCAGGGGGTCCAGCGGGTAGAGGCCCAGCACATGCCGCGCATAGATCGCATAGGGGTCGCGGATAAGCGTCTGGATGCTGGTGACCGAGAGGTTGCGGGGGCGCGCCGCGACCGGGGGCCGCGGGCTGGGCCGCGGGGCCGGGGGGCGGCGTGCCGCGGGGGTTTCCAGCCGTTGAACCTGATCGAGCAGCGCATCGCCGCGCCCGCGCATGTCTGCCAGGATCTGCGGACCCTCCTGGTGCTTGAGCCCGCCCATCAGGTTCGTCAGGCGGTTCAGCCAGCGCGAGGGCACGGTTTCGGCCTCGGCGTTTCGGATCGCGCGGCTCAGGATCACGCGCGGCGCGGCGATCGCCTGCTGGAAATCATGCGCGGCCAGCCCGATCCGCCTGTCAGGCAGCAAAAGCCCCGCATCGTGGCGCATCCTGCGGTTCAGCCAGGGGTCGGGCGGCGGCAAATCTGGCCAGACGCCATCGTTGAGACCTCCCAGGATTACCAGTTCGGTGCCCTGCACGCGGGCTTCCAGCGTGCCCCAGATCATGATGCCGGGATGCGCCACCACGGCGGAGCGGACCTCCTCGGCGTTGAGGGCCTTGTTCAGCAACTGCCCGAAATCACCCGGCGACATGGTGCCGCCATGCGCGGCCTCGGTGCAAAGCGCCTGCATCACGGCGCGCGCGCGGATGCCCGCCTCCTTTTCCCAAAGCTCGCCGGCCTGCCCGTCCTGCGCATCTGCCAGCGCGAACACCGGCGAAATCCCCGGACCGGCGGCGAGCCCGCCCGCGATCCGCAGATGTTCGTTCAGATGATCGGAAAGCGGCCGGTCCGCGACCGTTTCCAGCCCGTCCAGCAACTCCGCCAGCCAGCGCGCCCAGACCTGTGCGTGCGGTTCTGACCGGGTTTCGGCCCAGGCGGTCAGATCGGCGCCCGTCGGAAACACCGGCCCCCTGCGGCGCAGGGTCAGCTCCAGCTCACGCGTCAGCAAGAGATGGAGCCCACGATCCTCGCGCGCGGAATGGGTCAACGGATGCTTGAGCAGTGTCAGCAGATCCTCGGCGGTCAGCCGCTGCCCGAACAGACCCGCGACATGGCGCAGGAAACGCCCCGGTGCCGATAGCTGCAATGGCAGCCCCGCGCTGTCGTCGGGCCGGATGCCCCAGCGATCCAGCGCGGCGGTCACCTGCCGGGTCAGCATCCTATCGGGGGTGATCAGCGCGGCCGACACGCCGTCCTCGGACGCCTTGCGCAGGCTCAGCGCGATGGCCAGCGCCTCCGCACGCGGGGAGGCGGCCTCCACCAGATCGACGTCGCGCATCGCGCGCGACAGCTCGGTCAGCGCAGGGCCCTCGCGCAGCCATTGGTCGGTGACGGGCGCGGGGCGCAACGCCAGCGACACCAGCCGGTTGCGCGGCGGGCAGGGGGCGGCGCCCTGCCATTCCCGTGTCGCCGCCATCGGCAGGCCCAGCCGTTCCATCAGACGCACGAACCGGTACTGCGGGTGATCCTCGGCGGTCAGCCCGTGCGACAGGCTCTGCCACGCTTCGGGTGGCATGTCGAAATCGTATCCGGGCAGGATCAGCGCCCCCTGCGGCAGCCGCGCGACCTGTTCCATGAACAACGCGGTGGTCCCGCGCGATCCGGTGGACCCCGCGACGATCACGGGGTTTCGGGGCGGTGCCGTGTTCCAGGCGGCGATCAGGCGTTCGACCACGGCGCGTTGGCGCGCCTCGGGGTCCAGATCCTGCTGATCCTGCACCTCCAGGAACTGCGCGACGATCGACAGGAATTTCAGGCTGCGTTCCCAATGCGCCGAATGACCCGCCACGTCCAGCTGTGCCAGACGCTCGAAGGCCACGCCCTCGCCCTGCATTTCGTCGAGCAAACCCGCAAGGCTGTCGGCAAGCTCGAACACCGCCGTTTGCGGGGCCAGGTCGGGGGCCTGTTGCAGCAGACGGCGGATCAGCTGCGCCAGTTGCAGGCGCCGCCGCAGCGGGGGGACCACGGGCGGCAGACCCACCGCGCGCGGATCGGCGGCAAGATCGGTGACCAGCCGGATGCGGGGCAGGAAACAGGCGGGACCCTGGGTGAATAGATCGCGGATCCGACGCCCCATGCGGCGGGTGTTCACGAACAGCTCGACCCGCGCCATGGCCTCGGGCGGGGCACCGGCCAGCCGGGCGCGCAGCCCCTCGACCACCGCCGCGGGAAAATCGCACCCCGGGGCCACGCCAAACACGCGCGGCTGATCGCTGCGTTCAAACATCGGCCTGTTCTGCCAGAAGCGATTGCGCCAGCGCGATGCCCTCGGGCCGTCCGACATCGCACCATCCGCCGGGATGCATCACCCCGTAAAGCGTGCCGCGCTCTTCCATCCGCGACCACAGGCGGTTGACCGAAAAGGAATGCTCCTCGATCTGGTTCAGCAGATCGGTGCGGATGATCTGGGCGCCGGAATAAACCGCGCCGGGGCCGCGCGTCAGCCGACCTTCATCGTTCATGATGAAATCGCCCCGCCCGACGTAGCCGGTCGCGGAGGCGCGCGGCAGCATCAGCATCAGGGCCTCCATCCGGTCGGGGTCCCAATGGCCGGCAAGCAGCTTGAGCGGGTTGGAGCCGGTCCAGACCGCGTCGGAATTGAGGGTGTAGACCGTATCGCTGCCCAGCAGCGGCGCGGCATGGCGCAGGCCGCCGCCGGTATCCAGCAGCGTCGGCGTTTCTAGCGAGACGGCGATATCGGGACGGGGCGCCAGATGCGCGACGATCTGTTCGGGCAGGTAATGCGCATTGACCACGATGCGGCGCAGCGGGACCGCATCGGCCAGCGCAAGCGCATGGTCCAGCAGGCTGCGGCCCGCGACCTCGATCAGGGGCTTCGGCCGGTCCCGGGTCAGCGCCCCCATGCGGGTGCCCAGCCCCGCGGCAAAAATCAGGATGGTGTCGGGGTGGTCGCGCATTGTTGTTTCAGCCTGTTCAGAATGTCGGGCGTGGGCGGCGGCAGGTGGGCTTCGACCGAGTTTTTCAGCAAAGCCAGGTCGGGGTGTTGCAGATCGCGTTGCAGCACAGACCAGACCCGCGGGATCAGATCGACGTAATGTGCCTTGCCGTCGCGCACGCACAACCGCGCAAAGACGCCAAGGATGCGCAGGTTGCGCTGCGCGCCCAGCGTGGCGGCGGCGCGGCGGAATTGCGCGGGCTCAAGGCCTGTGGCGCCCAGGTAGCGAACCATCATCCGTTCCGCCAGCGCGGGATCGACGTCGCGGCGCGCGTCCCCCAGAAGCGAAACCAGATCGTAGGCGGGATGCCCGCGCATCGCATCCTGGAAATCCAGCAGGCCGACCTGCGCCGTGCCCTCCCGCTCGGGCATCCAGATCAGGTTCTCGGCGTGGAAATCGCGCAGCACCAGAACCTCGGGGCCGGTGCAATGGGCCATGCAAAGCGCGCGTACCTCCTGCTCCAGCCGCTGCGCGTCCTCGGCGGTGCCGACGGCGCCGGTCTCGGTATCGGTGCCGGTTTCGGTCGCAAAGCCGCGGTACCAGACCATCGACAGGGCCGAAAGCCGCCCCATCAGGGCGAAATCATAGGCGGAAACGGCATCGGGCAGCGGCGCGCGATGCAGCGCCGCCAGCAGATCCACCGCGGCGGCATAAAGCGTCTCCGTCCGGCCCGGATCGGTGTCGGCCACCCGCGCGAACAGCGCGTCGCCCAGATCCTCCAGCAACAGCAGGCCGTGGCGCTGATCCTGCGCAAGGATCTCCGGCGCGCTGAAGCCTTGTGCGCGCAGGTGATCCGCAATCCGCACGAAGGGCGCTACATCCTCGCCCTTGTCCGGGTCGGCATCCATCAGAACCGCGTGCCGATCGCCCAGCGTCAGCCGGTCGTAGCGCCGGTTCGACGCATCGCCCGCCAGCGGGGCGCGCGTTGCGTCCCGCCATTCCAACGGGTCCAGAAAAGCGGCGATCGCATCAGTGCGCGGCATGGAACGCATCCTTCGTCGCGGCCGCCAAGATGGGCGCCCAGCGGGCAGGGCCGCGAAGGCGTGCCGTACGGCCCGTGTCCAGCGGTTGCAAATCCAGGTGCAGCGCGTCGCGCGGGCGGCTCTTGCCCAGCCGCTCCGGCCATTCGATCAGGCAGATCGCGTCTTGCAGGGCATCCTCCAGCCCCAGCTCCAGCGCCTCGTCGGGGTGGCCGAGCCGGTATAGATCGCAATGCCACAGCTCCACCGCATCCAGATCGTACACCTGGACCAGCGTGAAGGTGGGCGAGGGCACGTCCTCCATGCGGTCGAGCGCGGCAAGCCGGTCGCGGATCAGAGCGCGCGCGAAATGGCTTTTGCCCGCCCCGATCGGGCCGCTGAGCAGCAGCGCGTCGCCCGCCCGCAGATGCGGCGCCAGCCCACGCGCCAGCCGATCCGTCGCGGTGGCGTCCGGCAGCGTCAGCGTGGTGGAGAATTCCGGCGTCATCCGCACACTTTTAGCGGTCGGCCGGACGGCTGCAAGCGCTATAGGGCGATTTTCGCCGGTACTGCGGGCGATGCGCTGTCCGGCACCGCCGCGATCCTTGGCGGGCGGGCGGCGTGCTCATCCCGGCGGGTCGCGAACCGGACCATCGTATGCCCGCCCGCGATGGGCGTGACCACGAGCGACAGCGGCGCATCGTCCCGCTGCCGGACCTCGCCCCGCCAGACGGCGCGCTCGGATCTGAGGAAGACGAAATCGCGCAGCTCGCCCCAGATCGGCGTCGGCTGGCAGCACCCGGCCCAATGCCGTGTGGCGGTGATGATCGAGCCCGCGTCGGCCGAGGCGCTGTCGGATACGCCCCACAGAAGATCGCAGGCTTCGTTGGAAAAGATCAGCTGCCCGACCGACGAGAAAACCGCCACCGCGTCCTCGAGCCCGTCGAGGATGGAATGCGACAGTTCCAGCCCGGCGCGCAGGTTGCGGCTGCGCTGCATCTGCTGCGTGATGTCCTCGAACAGGAAGGCGATGGCGCCTTCGGGGTGGGGCCGTCCCGTCACCCGGAAGGTCTGTCCGTTGGAAAGCGACCAGGTTTCCTCATAGGTGCCCCTGGCGGCGTTTTCTTCCAGCGTGCTCATGGTCTGGCGCCATGCCCTGTAATCCTTGGGCTCCGCGATGCGCTGAAGATCCCGCAGCCGGTCCAGAAAGCCGGTCAGCGAGGGCCGGCCCGCCAGCCAGGTCGCGTCCAGCGTCGTCAGCTCGCTCAGCGCCGGGTTGAACAGCACCAGTTCGCGCCGCGCATCGAAGACGGCGAGCCCCGTGGCAAGATGGGCAAAGGTCTTGGTCAGTGTCTCCACAAAGCGGCGCAGGGCCGCGTCCGCGCGCACGGCCTCGGTGACGGGGATCGCGAAATTCATCGTCGTGTTGTCGAGCGCACGCCGGTGATGGTCGAACCACAGCTCCCCGGAGGCGCCGCCGCCATCGCTCGCGCCCAGGCGCACGCGTAGCGGTGCGTCGGTGTCGGGCGTGGCCTCAAAGATCCGCGGCAGGGGCCATTGATAGGCCCGTTCGCCATCGCGGCGCAGCAGCGTGCCGTAGGCATCGTTGGCCCATTGGATCGTTCCGTCGCCGGGGTTTTCGTTCCAGATCGGCACGGGGCAGGCGGACAGCGTTTCGCGCAGGCGATCACGGTCCCGTTTCAGATCCGCGTATTCCTGCCGCGGTACGGATACGCTCATATCGTCGGGCCGGGACCGCCTGACATGGATGAAGACCAGCCCGTGCCGGACCGAAGCGCGCAATGCCAGGCTGTCGGTCGCCGTGTCATGGGTGAGGGTCACGGGGCGGCTGTCACGCAGCCCGCACAGCGCGACCGAAGCGCCCGGAAAGTCCCTGTCGAGCGCGGCGAGAAGCAGCTGCCACTCCGTCCCGCGCTCCGCCCGGTCGCGGGCAAGCGACGCAAGCATTTGCCTGCCCGGGGTCGAACAATCGACCAGCGTTTCATTCTCGAACAGAAAGCACTTTTCCGGCGAGGTGGGGTCAAAGGCAAGCCTGGCGGACTTGACCGACATTCGCCGCCGTTCCAGCCAGATCACAGCGAACAGCGACACGCCCGTGGCCACAAGACCCCCCGTGACCAAGGCAAAAATCTGCATGAAATTCAGAAAGATCATAAAACACCCAAAGCTTCGGGTGCCTTCTTGCCACATGTATAGTTAACGGCAGATTAATGCGGAGCCTAACGGGTGATCGGCTGGTTTTCCCCCAGCGGTGCCTTGGCGTCCTGGCTGGTCTGGGCGACAGCGGCGCGCGGCCAGACGACTTCGACGATCGCGCCGCTTCGGCCCGGGCGCGCGCGCGGACCATTGGCGGGATGCGGATCGTCGGCCGCCTGGCCCGCCGACGTGCTGTCGCTGTCGCTGGCGTTGGCAAAGGACACCTCGGCGCCCGAGCGTTCCAGCAGGGTCTTGGCAATGAACAGCCCCAGCCCCATGCCTTCGTATCCGGGTCGGCGGGCATCGTCGCCGGCAGGGCGTTTCCGGCCCAGGAAGGGGTCGCCGATGCGGGCCAGCAGATGCGGGGCAAAGCCGGGTCCGTCATCGATGATGCGCACGCTGACGCGCTCCTCGTCCCAGCGCCCGTCGATCCAGACATTGGCATTGGCGAAATCCACCGCGTTCTGAACGAGGTTGCGCAGCCCATGGATGATCTCGGGGCGTCGGCGGATGACAGGATGCGGCAGGGTGCGCTGCGGGATATCGGTCCCCTCCGTGGCTTCTCCGGCGGCGGAAAAATCGAAATGCAGGACCTTGCCGCGCCCGCTGTGGGGCTCGGCGGATTCGCGCACCACGGCCGAAAGCGGCGCGTGGCGCATGTGCAGGTCCTCTTTCCCGGCGCGTCCCATCGAGCGCAGGATATCGCGGCAGCGGTCGGCCTGTTCGCGCAACAGCTCCACATCCTCGCGCAGCTCGGGCCGGTCGGCGAGATCCTCGATCAGCTCCGAACTGACAAGCTTTATCGTCGCCAGCGGTGTGCCCAGCTCATGCGCGGCGGCGGCCACGACGCCCCCCAGATCCGTCAGTTTCTGTTCGCGCGACAGGGCCATCTGCGTGGCAAGCAGCGCCTGGCTCATCGAATGGATCTCGCTTGTGACACGCCAGGCATACCCGGCCTCGAATACGATGCCGATGACGATCGCCAGCCAGAACCCCAGCACGAACAGCGGCGGCTGGCGCAGGATCAGGCCGTCTTCGGCACGCAGAGGCAGATGATATAACGCAAGCAGGCTGACCAGCGCGATGGCCGCCAACCCCAGAAGCACGGTGAAGCGCAGCCGCAGCGCCGCGGCGGAAATCGTCACCGGCGCAAGGATCAGCAGCGCGAACGGGTTGTTCAGACCGCCGGTCAGATACAGCAGGACCGAAAGCTGGGAAATGTCGAAAAGCAGCGTCAGCATGGTTTCCCAATCGCTGAGCCGCTTGTTTTCCGGATAGACCACCATCGCCAGCAGATTGGCGACGACAGAGGCGCCGATGGCCATCAGGCACAGCCCGATGTTCAGCATCAGATCGAGGTAGAGCGCCGCCACGGTCAGCGTCGCCAGCTGCCCGGCCAGCGCCAGCCAGCGCAACAGGATCAACGTACGCAAGCGCACCCAGCCGCCCCGGTCGTGTTGCCCGATCAGTGTCGTCGCCGCATCTGTCATGGAGAGGCCAAGTGTCACATCCTAATTTGCCTCAACTATTACGAACATGGCCGGACACGATCAACGACCGTCTTCAACTACGGGATTCTCGGATGAGTCGACTTTATGCGCTGACAGCGGCGGCCCTCATCGTTCTGATGCTGGGCACGCTGGGCTACCTGTTGTTTTTCGGGCCGCGTTCCTACGGGTTCGGCTCCTGCAGCGAAACCCAGGTTGCGGGGGGCGACATCGGCGGGCCGTTCACATTGGTGAACGAAGATGGCGCGACCGTCACCGACGCAGAAGTGATCACGGTGCCGTCGCTGGTCTATTTCGGCTATACCTCCTGCCCCGACGTCTGCCCCCTGGATGCGGTGCGCAACGCCGATGCCGTGGATCTGCTGGCCGAACAGGGCATCGAGGTGCAGCCGGTGTTCATCACGATAGACCCTGCGCGCGACACGCCGCAGGTGCTCCGGGAATTCACCGACAACATGCACCCCCGCATGCTGGGCCTGACGGGGACGCAGGCGCAGGTGGATGCGGCGGCCGCCGCCTATCGGGTCTTCGCCCAACGCGGCGCGGGCGGGGATGCGGAAAACTATGTGATGGATCATTCGACCTTCACCTATCTGATGCTGCCCGACGAGGGTTTCATCGAGTTCTTCAATCGCGATGAAAGCGCTCAGGAAATCGCCGACCGCACCGCCTGTTTTCTGGGATGAGGGCGCGATCACGGCTGGCGGGGCAGGTTTTCGTGACGCGGACGCGGCGTGAAACCGGGCCTGTGCGTTTGACGGGAACCACGTTCCGCCGTAAGAACCTTTGATGATCTGCGGGTTCGAGGGAGACGTCATGCAGGATCGCGCTTTCGGCGAGATAGGCGAAGACAAGTCGCTTTTGCTGGTCGACGATGACGAGCCTTTCCTGCGTCGGCTGGCGCGGGCCATGGAAAAGCGCGGCTTCGAGGTCGAAACCGCGGATTCCGTGGTGGGCGGCACCGCCATCGTGACAGCCCGCCCGCCGGCCTATGCCGTGATCGACCTGCGGCTGGAGGATGGCAACGGCCTTGACGTGGTCGAGGCGCTGCGCGCCTCCAGGCCCGACAGCCGGATCGTGGTGCTGACGGGATATGGCGCCATTGCCACGGCGGTTACCGCGGTCAAGATCGGCGCGACGGATTACCTTTCCAAACCGGCGGACGCCAATGACGTCACCGCCGCGCTGCTGGCGACAGGTCACGACCTGCCGCCGCCGCCGGAAAACCCGATGTCCGCCGACCGTGTTCGCTGGGAACATATCCAGCGCGTCTATGAACTTTGCGATCGCAATGTCAGCGAGACCGCGCGCCGTCTGAACATGCACCGGCGCACCTTGCAGCGCATCCTGGCCAAGCGCAGCCCCAAGTAATTTCCCGAACTGCCGATCAGGCAGTTAAAGGTCCCGCATCAGCGCCGCATGGCGCGCGGTGTAATCGCGCCGCACCTCGACCGGCGGGCGCAGCACGATGTCCAGCCCGTCGAGCAGCCCGGGCGCGGGCCGGCCGAAGAAACGATCGGCCTCCGCTGCGGCGAAGCCCGCGATCTGCACCGCTTCGAGCCAGGCACTCAGCCGGTCGGCACGTTTGATCTGGCGCTTGACCGTCTTGGGCAATGCGGCGGGCAGGCCGAACCGCAGATGCACCGCCGCCGCCAGCCGCTCGTCCAGCTGACCGTAGGCGGTGCCGATGGCGGATTTGACCGGCGATATCATGTCCCCGATCACATATTCCGGGGCGTCGTGCAGCAGGGCCGCCAGACGCCAGCGCACCGGGGCGGAGGGCGCGATGCGGCGAAAGATGACCTCGACCAGCAGCGAATGCTCGGCCACCGAATAGGCGAAATCGCCCTTCGTCTGGCCGTTCCAGCGCGCGACGAATGCCAGCCCGTGGGCGATGTCCTCGATCTCGATATCCATCGGCGTCGGGTCCAGCAGGTCCAGTCTGCGCCCTGACAGCATCCTCTGCCACGCCCTCGGTTGCGATGCCATGATCCCGCCTGTCTCCTCGCCTTTTTGATGTCGTAGCCAGCGGGCCGACGAAAGTAAACGCATCCGCAGGGCCGATGCCGGGGCTACCCGTTCGTCGGCCAGTGGCGGTGCAGATCGTCGATGGTGATCGCGTGGCGATGGTTCGGCCCGTGGCCGTTTTCCTGCAAGTGCGGGTGCGCGGGGTCCAGTCCCGGATGGCTGTGCGTCAGAATGCATGGCTCCGACCCGGGCCAGACCCGAAACGCCACCGCCACCCCGATCACCCCGATCACCGCCATGGTGACGAAGGCCGCATCCATTCCGTAAGCGGCACCGATCCGCCCGGCCAGCGGATACGTCAGCAGCCATCCGGCATGCGACAGGGCGAACTGGGCCGCGAACACCGCCGGCCGGTCCTCGGCATGGGCGGAGCGGCGCAAGAGTCGCCCGGCAGGTGTCATCGTCAGGCTGTTGCCGAACCCCATGACCAGCCAAAGCGCCAGAAGGGTCGGAAAAGAGCCTGCAAAAGGCCCTGCGGCCATGCCCAGTGTCAGAAGGGCCGCACCCCAGATCATCGGTGGCCGGTCCGGGATGCGGTCCAGCAGGCGCGGCAAAAGCAGCGCCGCACTCATCGAGCCGGCGCCAAAGGCCCCCAGCGCCAGCGCGACCTGAAATTCGCCCAATCCCAGGCTTGCCTGCACGATCACCACCGTATTGACGATCACCATCGCGCCCGCGGCGGACACCGCTAGGTTCAGGGCCAGCAGACCGCGCAGACGCGGCGTCGCGAGGTAGATCCGGATGCCGCGTGATGTGCGATCCCACACGCCGCGCCGCGCGACAGGCTGGGGGCTGGGCAGGCCCACTGTCATCACCAGCGCGGCCGACGCCAGAAATCCCACCACCGTCCCCGCGAAGAGCACGGGAAAGCTGACGATCGTCAGCAGGGCCGCGGCCAGCATCGGGCTCAGCAGGTTTTCCAGATCATAGGCCAGGCGCGACAGGGACAGCGCGCGGGTATAGTCGCCCTCGTCCGGCAGCACGTCGGGGATGGTGGCCTGAAACGTCGGTGTGAACCCGGCCGAGGCCGCTTGCAGAAGAAAGATCAGAACGTAGATCTGCCAGACCTCGGTGACGAAGGGCAGTGCCACCGCGACCGTTGCCCGGATCAGGTCGAGCGACACCAGCATCGCCCGGCGCGGCACCCGGTCGGCGAAAGCCGAGGCGATCGGCGCCAGCACCACATAGGCGATCATCTTGATCGCCAGCGCGGTGCCCAGCACCAGCCCGGCCCCGGCGCCCGCGATATCCCAGGCGAGCAGCCCCAGCGCGACCGTCGCCAGCCCGGTGCCGATCAGCGCGATGACCTGGGCCGCGAAAAGGTGGCGGTATGTCCTGTGGGCGAGAATGCGCAGCATCGTCCGAACCCTACAAAAGCTTTGCGAGGAGCCGCAATTCGGCCAAATCCCGCGCGGCGGCCTGAGATGAGGCGTCGGTGCCGCTGCCGAGGCAGTGATCGATATGATCGTGTATCAACGTGCGTTTGGCCGCGGTGATCGCCCGTTCGACCGCCTGCATCTGGGTCGCGATATCCGCGCAGGGGCGTTCGTCCTCCAGCATCCCGATGACGTGGCGCAAATGGCCCTCGGCACGTTTGAGACGCTTGATCAAATCCGGGTGGGTGGTGTGCTGCTTGGTTTGAGACATGTCCGTCAATAACCCCCCGGGGGGGTTGTGGCAAGCGGCGTGCCGCATGTCGCCGCGAATTGGCTTTTGCCGCCGGAGGTGCGACGCTGCGCGCAGGCTCAGAACGAAAGGCGGATACGAAGATGCGGAAAAATACGGTACTGGAAACCTGCAGGGCCGGGGGCACGGCCGTGAATGCGTGGCTCGGAATCCCGCATTCCGTCCCGGCGGAGATCATGGGTCATCAGGGCTTCGATTCGGTCACGGTGGATCTGCAACACGGCATGATCGGGTTTCAGGCCGCCGTGTCGCTTTTCCAGGTGCTCTCCTCCACGCCGGCGTTGCCCTTCGCGCGGGTGTCCCGCAACGATCCGGCGCTGATCATGCAGCTTCTGGATGCGGGTGCCTACGGCATCATTTGTCCGATGATCTCCACCCCCGCGCAGGCCAGGCAATTCGTCGACGCCTGCCGGTATCCCCCCCTCGGCGGACGATCCTTCGGCCCGTCCCGCGGTCCGATTTATGGCGGCCCGGATTACTTCGACCATGCCAATGACGAGATCCTGACGCTCGCGATGATCGAAACCGCCGAAGGTCTGGAAAACCTGGAGACGATCCTTGCCACGGAGGGGCTGAACGGGATCTTCATCGGGCCCAACGATCTGTGCCTCGCGCTGGGCGTGCGGCCGCGTTCCGAACCGGAGGAGACCGTCGTGGTGCAGGCTATCGCGCGCATACTCGGCGCCTGCCGCGAGACGGGCAAGATCGCGGGGATCTACTGCTCGTCGGGACAGGCGGCGGCGATGCGGGCCGATCAGGGCTTTCACTTGGTGACCCCCGGCAACGATTGTGCCACCCTGACTGCCGCGGCGCGCGCGCAGGTCGATGCGGTCGTCAACCGGGGGCGGCGCCCGGACGATCCCCTGCCCGCTGCGCGTGCGGACGGATATTGAACTGCCTGCCACGGCGACGCATACCTCCGACATATCCGGGGCACCCGCGTCGTGCCGGATGCAGACCGAACCAATGAGGATACGATGCCGCAGGACACCCAGTCAGCCGAAGACCTGACCGCGATGCGCGATTCCGTGCGCGCGCTTTGCGCCGATTTTCCCGGCGAATACTGGCGCAAGCTGGACCGCGAAAGCGCCTATCCCGAAGCGTTCGTCAGGGCGCTGACGGAGGCCGGGTTCCTGGCCGCGCTGATCCCCGAGGAATATGGCGGCAGCGGCCTGCCCCTGTCGGCGGCGGCGGCAATTCTGGAAGAGGTCCAGATGAACGGCTGCAACGGCGCGGCCTGCCACGCGCAGATGTACATCATGGGCGCGCTGTTGCGCCACGGCAGCGATGCGCAGAAACAGCGCTATCTGCCGGGTATCGCAAGCGGCGATCTGCGGCTTCAGGCATTCGGCGTGACAGAGCCTGGCAGCGGCACCGACACCACCTCGATCAAGACTTTCGCGCGGCGCGAGGGCGATCATTACGTCATCAACGGCCAAAAGGTCTGGACCAGCCGCGCCGAGCATTCGGATCTGATGTTGCTGCTGGCCCGCACCACCCCGCGCGATCAGGTGGCCAAGCGGTACGACGGGCTGTCGGTGTTCCTGGTGGACATGCGCGCGGCGCGCGGCAACGGGCTGACGATAAAACCCATCCGCGCGATGATGAACCATTCCACGACCGAGGTGTTCTTCGACGAGCTGCGCGTGCCCGCGGAAAACCTCGTGGGCGAGGAGGGGCGCGGGTTCCGTTACATCCTGTCGGGCATGAACGCGGAACGCATCCTGATCGCATCGGAATGCATCGGCGATGCCAAGTGGTTCATCGATAAGATGAAGCGCTATGCCGCCGAGCGAGAGGTCTTCGGCCGACCGATCGGGCAGAATCAGGGCATCCAGTTTCCCATCGCGGAATGCTACGTGCAGATGCGCGCGGCCGAACTGATGGTTCATGAGGCCGCCCGCCTGTTCGACGCGGGCCTGCCCTGCGGGACGGAGGCCAACATGGCCAAGATGCTGGCCGCCGACGCCTCGTGGAAAGCCGCCGACACCTGTGTTCAGACCCATGGCGGGTTCGGGTTCGCCGAGGAATACGACGTCGAACGCAAGTTCCGCGAAACACGGCTTTACCGGGTCGCGCCGATCTCGACGAACCTGATCCTCAGCCATGTGGCGGAACATGTTCTGGGGCTGCCGCGCTCGTTCTGAGGCGTGTCCGCCAAGGGCCCGACAGGGCGTCGGCGCGCGGCATGCGCCGGGCGCAATTGGCGTGCGGGGGAACTTTCGCGCCGCTCGCGGCTTGAGGGTGCAACGGTCAGTCACCGTTCCGGGCAGCACCATCTCGGTTGCGGTGCCCCATGACAGGAGCACGAAATGCGCTTGATACTCGCCAACATTGCAGCCCTCGCCGCCGTGACCGGCGTGGCGATGGCCGAACCCCAGAACTGCGCGGAACGCGACGCGGTCGTGAGCAAGCTGCAAGGCACGTTCGGCGAGGCGTTTTCCGGCGGCGGCCTCCAGACCGACACCTCGGTGTTCGAGGTCTGGACCTCGCCCGACGACGGGACCTGGACCATTCTGATGACCCGCGCCGACGGGGTCTCCTGCGTGATGGCCAGCGGCACCAACTGGCGCCCCGGCGGCCTGACCGAAGCGGTCAAGGGCACCCCGAGTTAAACCGATAGACGCCGTTGCCCGCCCCCGGGTACGATGCTAAGTCCCCTGCAACCATTTTGATTGCAGGAGTACGGCGAATGCCGAGTGACTACATCGTCAAGGACATTGCGCTGGCCGACTACGGCCGTAAGGAACTGGAGATCGCCGAGACGGAGATGCCCGGTCTGATGGCCCTCAGGGAAGAATACGGCGAGAGCCAACCGCTGAAGGGCGCGCGCATCGTCGGCTCGCTCCATATGACGATCCAGACCGCCGTTCTGATCGAGACGCTGGTAGCGCTGGGTGCCGACGTGCGCTGGGCTTCGTGCAACATCTTCTCCACCCAGGACCACGCCGCTGCGGCAATCGCGGCAGGCGGCACGCCCGTCTTTGCCGTCAAGGGCCAGACCCTGACGGAGCATTGGGACTATCTCGACCGTTCGTTCATGTTCCCCGAGGGCGCGAACATGATCCTCGACGATGGCGGCGATGCCACGCTCTATGTGCTGCTCGGCGCGCGGGTCGAGGCGGGGGAAACCGACCTGATCGAGACACCGACCTCGGAAGAGGAAGAGGCGATCTTTGCGCAGATCAAGAAGCGCATGGCGCAAAGCCCCGGCTGGTTCACCAAGACGCGCGAGGCCATCAAGGGCGTTTCGGAAGAAACCACGACGGGCGTGCATCGTCTTTACGATCTGCACAAGAAGGGGCAGCTGCCGTTCCCGGCGATCAACGTGAACGACAGCGTCACCAAGTCGAAGTTCGATAACAAGTACGGTTGCAAGGAAAGCCTCGTCGACGGCATCCGCCGCGCCACCGACACGATGATGGCGGGCAAGGTCGCCGTGGTCTGCGGCTATGGCGATGTGGGCAAGGGATCGGCCGCATCGCTGCGCGGC
>NZ_JBRBUA010000095.1:0-19320 GCF_052826345.1 Brevirhabdus sp.
ACATTTCGCCCACGGCGGTGTTCATCAGATAGGGCATGCCCTGGCCGCCATAGTCCGGGTCGCAGTCAAGCGCGGTCCAGCCGCCTTCCTTCATCTTGGCAAAGGCCGTTTCGAACCCCTCCGGCGTGCGCACCGCGCCGTTTTCCAGCGTGCAGCCCTGCTGATCGCCGACACGGTTCAGCGGCGCCAGCACCTCGCCCGCCAGCTTGCCGGCCTCTTCCAGAACGGCGGCGGTGAAGGCGCGGTCCAGCTCGTCATAGCCGGGGATGTCGGCCTGATCGGCCTTGAGCACGTCGTGAATGACGAAATGCATGTCCTGCGTCGGGGCGGTATAGCTCGGCATCGCTTGGCGTTCCTTATTCGGCGGCTTTGGATTGCTGGAGTGAGGCGATCATCTTTTCGCCCCAGCGCAACTGTTCCTGCAAATCGGCAATCGCGTCGTTCAACTCGTCGCGTTGCTGGATCATGTCGTCCAGGCGTTCCTTGCCGATGTCGTATGTGCGGCTGAACTGCGTGATCTGCTGATCGTCCATGTCGTAAAGGTTGAGCAACTGGCGGATGTCTTCCAGGCTGAAGCCGAAGCGCTTGCCGCGCAGGATCAGCTTGAGCCGGGCGCGGTCGCGCTTGGTGAACAGGCGCCGCTGGCCGTCGCGCTGCGGAAACAAAAGCTCCTTGGCCTCATAGAACCGCAGCGTCCGGGGGGTGACCCCGAAGGCATCGCACATTTCGCGGATTGTGAGTGTTTCTTCCATCTGGCTCAACCTCCCAACTGATGACCTGCGCCGAAGATGGCGCGGCGCGCAGTGCCGATCAAGGGCGCTTTACGTTGACGTAATGCAGACGTTGCGTCAGCTTTGCGACGGGCCGGTTTTCGGCGCGGGCGGAGGGGCTGCCATGCGCTGGCCGTCGCGGCGTGCTGCGCGGTGGCGGTCGTCGGCGGTGGCGGTCGGCGAGGTAATGCCAGAATGCGCTCCGGGGACGATCGGCCCGCGTCAGGACAGGCGCCGGGGCGGGGGCCGGCAAAAAGATGCGGCGCGCCGCAAGGCGCGCGGGGTCATCCGGCCTCGTTGATCGAGCGGTCGCGCAGCTCGCGCAGCTCTTCGATGGTTTCGTCAAGCTCCCGGCGCTGGTCTTCCAGCACCTTCAGCTGGGCCTCGGCCTTGGTCAGCCAGTCGGCCATCTGCGTCTGCGTGCCGGCCTCATCGTAGAGCTGCAACCAGCGGCGGATGTCCTCCAGCGAAAAGCCGAAGCGGCGGCCGCGCAGGATCAGCGTCATCCGCGCGATTTCCCTGGGGCCATAGAACCGCGAGCGACCTTCCTTGTGGGGCGTCAGCAGTTCGATATACTCATAATACCGCAGGGTCCGCGGCGTGACGTCGAACCGGGCGCACATTTCCTTGAAATTCAGACGGGTCTCGGACATCCTTCCGGCGCTCCTTTCGCTTCGGATACCGGCCGCGGCAGCCGTGGTGGTTGTATCGAGGGCCGCTGTTCGGTTCACGCGTAAAAATTGCTTGCAGCACTTCCTTACGAAAGCGGATAAACGAAAGAAATTCAAGGACCACAGTATGCCCGAACCCGATGAGACCACGCGCATCGCCCGACAGTTCATCGAAGCGATTCCCTACGCGCGCGAGCTGAAGATGAAGCTCGACAGCATTGGCCACGGGCGCGCGACGATCCACATGCCCTATGACGAGCGGCTGATCGGGGACCCCTCGACGGGCGTGATCCACGGCGGCGCGGTGTCGGCGTTGATGGACACCTGCGGCGGGGCGGCGGTGATGACGCATCCCTCCGCGCCGCTGGGCACGGCCACGCTCGATCTGCGTATCGACTACATGCGCGCGGCCAGCCCCGGCCAGCGCATCACCGCGCGGGCGGAATGCTATCACGTCACCCGCAACGTGGCCTTCGTGCGCGCGACCGCCACGGATGAGGACAGCGCCCGCCCGGTCGCCACCGCCAGCGGCACCTTCACCATCGACGGTCATCGCAAGGAGGCGTCATGAGCCGCCCCCGGCCGGAGCCCGTGCAGGTCGTCAAGCAGCGCCGCGACGGGGCGCTGCACGCCCTGATCGCCAGCGTGCCCTTCGCCGCCTTCCTCGACATCCGCATCGACCGGCGCGGCGATGAGCTGACGTTCATCCTGCCGTTTTCCGACCGGCTGATCGGCAACCCGATGCTGCCGGCCATCCACGGCGGGGTCACCGCCGCCTTTCTGGAAGTCACCGCCATCGTGGAGCTTGCCTGGTCGCGCACCTGGCAGGATCTGGAAGGCGGTCAATCCGCGCCGCGGGCGGATGCCGCCCCTGCCTCGGTCCTGGGGGCGGGCGCTGATGGCGATGTCGCGCCCAGGCTGCCGAAGACGATAGATTTTACCGTGGATTACCTGCGTTCCGGCCTGCCGCGCGATGCTTATGCACGCGCGCGAGTCAATCGGTTCGGGCGGCGCTACGCCTCCGTTCATGTCGAGGCGTGGCAAGACAATCGCCAGCGCCTGTTCGCCCAGGCCACCGGGCATTTCATGATGGGCGACCGGCGCGGCGCATCCGATCAGGCGCCTGCCCCCGATGCGGCGCCCGATGCCCCATCCGATGCCCCGAACGGCGCCCCCCGGGGACCCGCCGCCACACGCCATGGCTGACACCGCGCCGGCGCCGCTGAGCCACCGGCGCGTTCTGAGCATCGCGCTGCCGATCGTGCTGTCCAATGCCACGGTTCCGATCCTGGGGTTGGTGGACACGGGCGTCGTGGGGCAGCTGGGCATGCCCGCGCCGATCGGCGCGGTGGGCATCGGCGCCGTGATCCTGACGGCAATCTATTGGATTTTCGGTTTTTTGCGCATGGGCACCGTCGGGCTGACCAGTCAGGCCATCGGCGCGGGCGACGGGCGAGAGGTCTCGGCGCTGCTGTCGCGCGCGTTGCTGATCGCCGCGCTGGGCGGGCTGGCGCTGATCGCGTTGCAGGGGCCTCTGTTTCTGGGCGGCTTTGCCTTGTCGCCCGCGTCGCCCGAGGTGGAGGCGCTGGCGCGCCAGTACATGGCCCTGCGCATCTGGTCGGCGCCCGCAGCCATCGCGATGTACGGCATCACCGGCTGGCTGATCGCGCAGGAACGCACGCGGGCGGTGCTGGTCATCCAGGTGGTCATGAACGGGATCAACATCGGGCTGGATCTGCTGTTCGTGCTGCACCTGGATCTGGGCGTGCAGGGGGTGGCCGCGGCGACGCTGATCGCCGAATGGGGCGGGCTGGCGCTGGGGCTGTGGTTTTGCCGGGACGCCTTCGCGCGGCGCGCCTGGCGCGATGCGGCGCGCATCTTCGACGCGGTGCGGCTGCGCCGGATGGCGGCGGTCAGCTCCGATATCCTGATCCGCTCGGTCCTGCTGGAAGCGGTGATCGTGTCGTTCCTGTTCTTCGGCGCGGACTTCGGGGATGTGACGCTGGCAGCCAATCAGATCCTGCTGCAATTCCTGCATGTGACCTCCTTCGGGCTGGACGGCTTCGCCTTTGCCGCCGAGACGCTGGTGGGCCAGGCGCTGGGCGCGCGCGACCGGGCCGCGTTGCGGCGCAGCGCGCAGCTGGCCAGCCTTTGGGGCGCGGTGGTCAGCGTGCTGCTGGCGCTGAGTTTTGTCCTGTTCGGCGGGCTGATCGTCGATCTGATGACCACCGCGCCCGAGGTGCGTCAGGCCGCGCGGGGATATCTCTACTGGATGGCGTTGGCGCCGCTGGTCGGGCTGGCGCCCTATATGCTGGACGGCATCTTCATCGGCGCCACGCAGACACGCGACATGCGCGACATGATGGTGCTGTCGGCGGCGGTCTACGGCGCGCTGATCTGGCCGCTCACGGCAACGCTGGGCAACCACGGGCTATGGGCGGGGTTGCTGATCTTTTTCGCCGCGCGCGGCATCACGCTGGGCCTGCGCTATCCGGCGTTGGAGGCCCGGACCGAAGGGCGCTGAGCCGCGCCCGCCGAAGCCCGAGCGCCCCCGCCCGGCGCTACAGCCACTTGTGCCGCCCGGCCCCCACGGCCTGCGCCACATTGGCGAACCCGTCGCGTTCCAGCAGCCTGTCCAGCCCCGTCGCGATTTCCGACGCCAGGCTGAGCCCGCCGTAGATCAGCGCGGTATAGAGCTGCACCGCCGAGGCCCCCGCCAGGATCTTGGCATAGGCGTCCTGCGCGCTGCTTATTCCGCCCACGCCGATCAGCGGCACGCGCCCGTCCACCGCCAGCGAAAGCCGCGCCAGCACGCGGGTGGAGCGGTTGAACAGGGGCGCGCCCGACAGGCCGCCCGCCTCGGCGGCATGGCGGCCCTTGGCATCGTCGCGCGCCAGCGTGGTGTTGGTCGCGACGATCGCGTCGATGCCCGCCGCGATCGCGCTGTCGGCGATCTGCTCGATCTCGGTCGGAGTCAGGTCAGGCGCGATCTTGAGCAGCAGCGGCAGCCGCCGCCCCAGTGCATCACGCGCGGCGACGACGTCGCGCACCAGCTGCGACAGCGCCTCGGGGCCTTGCAGATCGCGCAGTTTCTCGGTGTTGGGCGACGAGACGTTGATCGTGGCGAAATCGATATGCCGCCCGCAGGTTTCCAGCACGCGCACATAGTCGCGCGCGCGGTCCGTGCTGGTCTTGTTGGCCCCCAGGTTCAGCCCGATCACCCCGTTCGAGGGGCGGCCGGCAAGCCTGCGCGCGATCCGCTCGGCGCCGTCGTTGTTGAACCCGAAACGGTTGATCGCGGCGCGCGACTCGCTCAGGCGGAACAGGCGGGGCCGGGGGTTTCCGGGCTGCGGCAGCGGCGTTGCCGCGCCCACCTCGACAAAGCCGAAGCCGCTGCGCACCAGCGGCCCCAGCACCTGCGCGTTCTTGTCGAATCCGGCCGCCAGCCCGACCGGGTTGCGCAGCGACAGCCCGGCCACGCGCGTGGCCAGCCGGGTGGAGGTGACCGGCGCGACCGACGGCATCATCCCCGCCCGCAACGCGTTGATCGACGCCGTGTGGGCGCGCTCCGGGTCGATGCGGTGCAGCATCGCCAGCGCCAGCTTTTCGCGCAGCCGCATCACAGCCCTTCGGGAAAATCGTGGCCCGTCTCGCCCAGCGGCAGCGGGCGCGCCCATGCGATCTCGGCCAGGGCCAGCTTGCGGTAGAGATGCGGAAACAGCGCCCCCCCGCGCGAGGGTTCCCATTTCAGCGCATCGGCCAGACGGTCGCTGTCCAGCGCGCAGAGCACCAGATCGGGCACCCCCGCGAAATGCTTCTCGGCGGTGGCGCGCAGCTGCTCGGCGGTGGAAAAATGGATGTAGCCATCCGCCAGATCGACGGGGGCCCCCAGCGTTTCGCCCTGGTCCTGCAACTGCTGCCATTCCGGGGCGCGGAAAATCTTGTAAATCAGCATGGCGTTCACATGACCCCCCGCGCCACGCCGGTCAAGATGCAACGGGCGGTGCGACGGCGGCGGGCGGGTCCGGCGGCTGTTCCCCGCCATTTGAGGCTTTGACAGGTCGGCCGTTCCCGGCCAACCTGACCCCACAGATTGCCAACGAGGGTTTTGCAATGTTTCTTCGGATGATGAGCACGGCGGCGGGCATCGCCTTGATGGCGGGTGCGGCCCAGGCTGAATTCAACCTGACCATCCTGCACACCAACGATTTCCACGCGCGGTTCGAACCGATCTCGAAATATGATTCGGGTTGTTCGGCCGAGGATAACGACGCGGGCAAATGCTTCGGCGGGTCGGCGCGGCTGGTCACGGCGGTGGAGGCGGCGAAAAAGCGCAACCCCAACCACATCCTGGTCGATGGCGGCGACCAGTTTCAGGGCACGCTGTTCTACACCTATTACAAGGGCAAGGCCGCGGCCGAGATGATGAACAAGATGGGCTATGACGCGATGACCGTGGGCAACCACGAATTCGACGATGGCCCCGAGGTTCTGCGCGGCTTCATGGATGCGCTGGACTTCCCGGTGCTGATGTCGAACGCCGATATCTCGGGCGAAAAGATGCTTGCGGGCAAGCTCATGCCGTCGACGGTGATCGAGGTCGCCGGCGAAAAGATCGGCCTGATCGGGCTGACCCCGCAGGACACCGCCGAACTGGCCAGCCCCGGGCCCAATGTCAAATTCTCCGACCCGGTGGCGGCGGTGCAAAAGCAGGTCGACCGGCTGCAGGGCGAGGGGGTCGACAAGATCGTCGTGCTGTCGCATTCCGGGTTCGAGGCCGACAAGCGCATCGCCAAGGGCACCAAGGGCGTCGACGTGATCGTGGGCGGGCATTCCAACACCTTGCTGTCGAACACCCAGGACAAGGCCGCAGGCCCCTATCCGGTGATGGAAGGCGACACGGCCATCGTCTCGGCCTATGCCTATGGCAAGTTCCTGGGCGAGCTGAACGTCACCTTCGACGACGCGGGCAAGATCGTCAGCGCCAAGGGCGAGCCCATCCTCATGGACGGCAAGGTCGCCGAGGACACGACCACCAAGGACCGTATCGCCGAGCTGGCCAAGCCGCTGGACGAGATCCGCAAGAAGGTCGTCGCCCGCACGGCGGAGCCGGTGGAGGGCAACCGCGATGTCTGCCGCGTCGAAGAGTGCAGCATGGGCAATCTTGTGGCCGACGCGATGCTGGCCCGCGTCGCCGATCAGGGCGTGACCATCGCGATCGCCAATTCGGGCGGGCTGCGCGCTTCGCTGGATGCCGGCGAGGTCACCATGGGCGAGGTGCTGACCGTGCTGCCGTTCCAGAACACGCTGTCCACCTTCGAGATTACGGGGCAGGGCGTGCTGGACGCGCTGGAGAACGGTGTCAGCCAAGTCGAGGAGGTCGCGGGCCGTTTCCCGCAGGTCGCCGGGCTGAAATTCACCTGGGATCCCGCGAAACCGGCGAATGAGGGCCGCATTTCCGACGTGATGGTCAAGCAGGACGGCAAGTTCATGCCGCTGGACCCGGCCAGGACCTACAAGGTCGTCACCAACAACTATGTGCGCAACGGCGGCGACGGCTACAAGATCTTCGCCACCCAGGGCCAGAATGCGTATGATTACGGCCCGGATCTGGCGGATGTGACGGCTGAATACCTGGCCGGGCAGGGCGATTACAAACCCTACACCGACGGGCGCATCACCCGCAAATAGCGCGCGCCGATCGGCGGCGCCGACGCTCGGTCGGGCGGATCATCGCCCGATCGTCCTGCCCGAATCCCCCGCCTGCCGCCCGTGGACATGGTTGCGGGCATGGTCGCGGTCGGGGGGGGGGTATTCACCCATATCGCCGGGGCTATCGCTGTTCGCAGCGTTCCAGGTTGGTCTGGAAAATGCTGCCCTGCACGGTCATGCGGGTGCCCGACAGTTGCAGGCGGTATTCCCGGCTGGATGCGCCGGGTCCGGCACAGACGGCATCGATGCGCGCGGACTGGCCGTCGGCCTCCACCGCCGAGAGATCGCACAGATCGGTGTTTTCGCGCATCTGCGTGGCCCCGAAGGCCCAGGTGCTTTCGGGCTGGGTGCAGTAACCGCCCGCTTCGCGCCAGAGACCCTGAATCCGCGTCAGGTAGAGATCGGGCCATGCGCCCGCCGGGTCCGGCGGGGGCGTTGCGGACGCCGTGGCCTCAGGGGCCGCCTCTCCCGGCAGGGCGGTGGACGCCGAGGCGACGGCATCCGCGGGCATCCGCGTCGGCGCCATTTCCAGCCGCATCGGCATCGTGCCGCCCCCCGCGGCGGCCATCCCGCCGCCTGTCGCCGGATCGGCCTGCGGCGTCGGGCCCACGATGAGGACGCGTCCGGGGCGCAGGCCGACCTTCGGGTCGATGTCCGGGTTTCCGGCCAGCAGCTGGCCCGGATCGACATTGCAGCGCCGCGAGATGGTGTCGAGCGTATCGCCTGGCTCGATCGCTTCGAAAACCCCGCAGGCGGACCCGGCGGCGGCGGGGGTGCTCAGACCGCCCGCGACGACACCCGCGAGCAATGCGGCCAGACATGGCGCCAGATGTGGAACCAGTCGCGCCATGCGCGGGGACGGCGGGTCGGTCGGAAGGGGGCTGCGCATCAAAACCTCTCGGGCAGGGCCGTCATCGACCGAATGCGTCGATGCGCGACCATAGCGCCCTGCCGGACGGGTGCAAATCCCTCCGCGCCCACGGGCCCGCCCGCCGAGGCACGAGGACGGGGAGGCGAGGACGGGTGGGCGCGAGGAGGGAGAGGCGCGAGGGCGGGAGGCACCAAATAGCGGGTTCGCCTTTTGGCGCGGGATGCTATGTCGAGGTCAGGCAAGGGTGACCTGGCGAGCGCCGTCGGGCCGGTCCGGTCGAATCGGCGCGGGCCAGACAACGGCGGACAATGGAATGCGGGCGCGCCGATGCGTCCGCCCCGCCCGCAGGGGAGGCGGCATGGCGGCAAGATCAATTGGCGAAACGCAGGGTTTCATCGCGAAATCACGCAAGGCCACGGCCGGAACGATCTCGGGTACGATCTCGCGTGCGCCCTCGCGTGCGACCGCGCAGGCGGGGGCCTCGGGTGCGGCGGCGGCAATCGCGGGGGCGGGGGCAATCGCCGCGGCGTGGCTGCTGACCGCTGCACCGGCGGGCGCGCAGAGCTTCGATCTGACGCTTGGCGGACGGGTCTTGGGGCAGGTGAGCTATGCGCGCGACGGGGCGGGCGAAAAAATCTCGACCTTGCTCGACAACACGCCGTTGGGGGTGGGCGACGGGCAGTACGCGGGCAGCTCGACGCCTGCGGGCGCGGGCTCGATCCGTTATCTGGGCGTCAGCACGGCACCGCGCAAATCGCGCCGGATCGAAGTGATCTTCGCCAACGCCCGTCCCGCCACCGTCACCATCACCCCCAAGGGCGAGATGACCGATCTGTCGGACCCCGCCGCCGTGGCCGCCGCAGTCCCTGCCGCCGATCCTGCCGGACAGATCGTGGACCCGGTCGCGGCCTTCGGACGGTTCGTCAATGCCGCCGACTGCCCGGGGGCGTTCCGGCTCTATGACGGGCGGCGTCTGGTGCAGATCGCGCCGCTGTCGCGCAAGCTGACCGATACGGCGCTGGAATGCGGCTTTTCCTACAAGGTGGTCGCGGGGCCCGGCCATCTGTCGCCGTTCTATTTCTCCAACATCACGCTGTCGCTGCGCTATGCCCGCACGAAGGGCGCGGCGGGCGGCGGGCTGGCGTTGCAGACGATGGAAATCGACACCGCGATCCTGGGAGTGCGCCTGCAACGCCGGGGCGGCTGAGCGCGGCGCACCGGCCCGGCGCCCGGTTGCCGAAATGCGCGGCGCGCCCTTGCCACCCGCAGGAGGCCGCGATATGACGGGCTGCGCCTTGCGGGCGTTGTGTAATGGTAAGACCTCAGCCTTCCAAGCTGATGATACGGGTTCGATTCCCGTCGCCCGCTCCAACATCCTGCGCAAGCGGGGCCGACGCCCCGATGATTTCCCGCAGATCCCTGACCTCGACCCTGTGTTGCACCGCCGGGCGGCGGCGCGGCGAGCCGGTTTTTTTCCCATGATCGGCCTGCGGCGAAGCGCTTGCTTGTCCTGCGCGGGGGCGCGTCATAAACGGGGGTGCATCGAAAGGACGGGCTCAGATGGCTAGAACTCCGAAAGGCGGCGACGACGACCGCGCGAAATCGAAGAATTTCGGAACATTGCGGGCCCTTGTGCCGTTCATCATGCCCTACCGCCTGCTGGCCGCCGCGGCGCTGCTGGCGCTGGCGCTGACGGCGGCGCTGTCGCTGATCCTGCCGATCGCGGTGCGCCGCGTCGTCGACGGTTTCGAGACGGAGGCCGTCAGCCTGCTCGACAGTTACTTCGGCGCGGCGCTGGCGATCGCGGGCCTGCTGGCGGTGGGCACGGGGCTGCGGTACTATCTGGTCACGCGGCTGGGCGAACGGGTGGTGACCGACATCCGCAAGGCGCTCTTCGACCGGATGATCGGGATGAGCCCCGCTTTTTTCGAGCGCATCATGACCGGAGAGGTCCTGAGCCGCCTGACCACCGACACGACGCTGATCCTGTCGGTCATCGGTTCCTCGGTGTCGATCGCGCTGCGCAACGTGCTGATCCTCTTCGGAGGGCTGGCGCTGATGCTGTTCACATCGGCCAAGCTGACGGGTCTGGTTCTGCTGCTGGTGCCCGCGGTCATCGTGCCGATCATCCTGCTGGGGCGGCGCCTGCGCGTGCTGAGTCGCGAGAATCAGGAATGGATCGCCGAATCCTCGGGCACGGCCTCCGAGGCGCTGCTGAGCGTGCAGGCCGTGCAGGCCTACACCTATGAGGCCGCGACCCGCGCCAGCTTTTCCGAGGTGACGGAACGCTCCTTCGTTTCCGCGCGCAAACGCATCACCACGCGCGCGGTCATGACGGTGATCGTGATCTTTCTGGTGTTCACCGGCATCGTCGGTGTGCTGTGGATCGGGGCGCGCGACGTGCGCGCCGATCTGATGAGCGTGGGCGAGCTGGTGCAGTTCGTGATCTATTCGGTGCTTGTCGCCGGCGCGGTCGGCGCCCTGTCGGAGATCTGGGGCGAGTTGCAGCGCGCCGCGGGCGCCACCGAACGGCTGAGCGAGCTGCTGGCGACGGTGGATTCGGTCGCCGATCCGCAAGACCCCGTGGCGCTGCCGCAACCGCAGACGGGCGCCATCGCGTTCGAGAACGTCACCTTCCACTATCCCGCACGCCCCGATGTCGCGGCGCTGAACGGAATCACGCTGGATATCCCGGCGGGTCAGACGGTGGCGCTGGTCGGCCCGTCGGGCGCGGGCAAGTCGACGATCCTGCAATTGTTGCTGCGCTTCTACGATCCGGCCAGCGGATCCATCCGCCTGGATGGCGTCGACCTGCGCGATATGGCGCGCAGCGATTTCCGTCGGGGCATCGCCCTGGTGCCGCAGGATCCGGTGATCTTCGCCACCACCGCCCGCGAGAACATCCGTTTCGGCCGCCCCGAGGCCAGCGATGCGGAGGTCGAGCAGGCCGCCCGCGCCGCCGCCGCGCATGATTTCCTGACCGCGCTGCCCGAAGGCTACGAAAGCTACGTGGGCGAGCGCGGCGTCATGCTGTCGGGCGGGCAGAAACAGCGCATCGCCATTGCCCGCGCGATCCTGCGCGACGCGCCGATCCTGCTGCTCGATGAGGCGACCTCGGCGCTGGATGCGGAAAGCGAACGCGCGGTGCAGCAGGCCTTCGAGGCGATGAGCGCGGACCGCACCACGCTGATCGTGGCGCACCGTCTGGCCACCGTCAAAAAGGCCGACCGGATCCTGGTCTTCGAAGAGGGCCGCATCGTGGCCGAGGGCACGCATGAGACGCTGATGGCGCAGGACGGGCTTTATGCGCGGCTGGCGCGGCTGCAATTCACCGAAGGCGTGGCGGTGCCGGGCTAGCGTCCTGCGCTAGGCCTCGGCGCGCAGCGTCGATCCCGCGCCCAGCAAACCCGCCAGGGCCTGGCGTTGCCGGGTGACATCAGCCAGGGAATAGCGGTCGAGCGCCGCGAAAAAGGCCTCCTGCGCCTCGGCCAGCGGATCGCGCAGGCCGCAGGCGGGCAGGATCAGGCAGGATCTGTCGGTGCCGAAACATTCCACCACCGGATCGTCGCGTTTCATGGCGCGCACGACCGCCCCCACGCGGATCGCTTCGGCCGGACGCGCCAGCGTCAGCCCGCCGTTGCGACCGCGTTCCGATTTGACGAACCCGTCGCGGGCCAGCTGGGTGGCGACCTTGGACAGGTGGTTGTCCGACAGCCCGTAAAGGCCCGCTATTTCCGACGTGGCCACCCGTTCGGGCGCGCGGATCGCCAGGGTCATCAGCACCCTCAGGGCGTAATCGGTGAATTTGTCCAACTGCATGGCGTATATTTAGCATTTACAATGCCGGTTTAACAGCGCAATATATTACGCATTGTCAATACCAGTTAAGGACCCCCCCCCATGACCCTCTCCGAAGCATTCCTGTGGCCCGGTACCAAAGCCTGCGAACGGCTGGGCGTGGACCCCGAAACCGATGTCGTGCTGATCCGCTGGATGGTCAACACGCTGGTCTATCTGGTGGTCAGCCTCATCGTCGTGTGGATCGTCGTCGCATGAACATGCCGCCGCGGGTCGCGGTCCCCGGGGCGCAGATCGACAGGGGGGTGGGGCGGTTCCACAATTGCGGCCTGTGCGCCGCTTTCGTCAGGTCACGCTTGCGCGAAATGGACTAATTTTCCATGCTTGCCTCAATTGCGGCGCCCGGTCCGTGCCGCATCTATGGGGGGAATGCGTGAATGGCGTTTGCATCGCTGAAGGATCTAAAGGACATCGAAGCCGAGGAGGACTGGGCAAGCCGCGATCTGCCGCGGACCATGTATCAGTTCATCAGCCGCACGGCGGAAAAGCACCCCGGCCGCGACGCGATCAGCTTTCAGCTTCTTTCCGATCCCAAGGCCAAGGCGGAAACCCTGTCGTGGTCGCAGTTCCGCGACCGTTCGGTGCAGGCGGCGAACCTGTTCCGCAGCCTCGATGTGGGCGAGGACGACGTGGTGGCCTATATGCTGCCCATCTGCAACGAAGCCGCGATCTGCCTGATCGGCGGCGCGATCGCGGGCATCGCCAACCCGATCAACCCGTTGCTGGAACCCGAACAGATCGCCGCCATTCTGCGTGAGACGGGCGCCAAGGTGCTGGTGACGCTGCGCGCCTTTCCCAAATCCGACGTGGCACAGAAGGCTGCCCGCGCGGTGGAACTGGCACCCAACGTCACGACGGTGCTGGAGGTCGACCTGTTGCGCTACCTGACGCCGCCCAAGTCCTGGATCGTGCCGCTGGTGCGCCCCAAGAACCCGGTGGGGCACAAGGCGCGGGTGCTGGATTTCACCCGCGAATGCGCGCGCCAGAACGCCAAGCTCGATTTCGCCGACAGCCCGGGCGACCGGGTCGCCGCCTATTTCCACACCGGCGGCACCACGGGGATGCCCAAGGTCGCGCAGCACACCTATGACGGGATGGTCTACAACGGCTGGCTGGGCCATCGGCTGCTGTTTTCCGAGCAGGACACCATCATCTGCCCGCTGCCGCTGTTCCATGTCTTTGCCTGCCACGTCATCCTGATGGCCGCCATCGCCAGCGGCGCGCATGTGGTCTTTCCCACGCCGCAGGGCTATCGCGGCGACGGCGTGTTCGACAATTTCTGGAAACTCATCGAACGCTGGCAGGTCAGCTTCGTCATCACGGTTCCCACCGCCATCGCCGCCCTGATGCAGCGCCCGGTGGATGCCGATATCTCCAGCGTGAAGACCGCCTTCTCGGGCTCCGCCCCGTTGCCGATCGAGCTGTTCAGGAAGTTCGAGAAAGCCTCCGGCGTCACCATCGTGGAAGGCTACGGTCTGACCGAGGCGACCTGTCTGGTGTCCTGCAACCCTCCGGGCGGGGAAAAGCGCATCGGCTCGGTCGGCCTGCCTTTCCCCTACACCGACGTCAGAATTCTGGACTGCGACGGGCAGGGCGCCTCCAAACGCGCTTGCGGCGTGGACGAAGTGGGCGAGATCTGCGTCGCCAGCCCCGGCGTCCTGACGGGGCGCACCTATACCGAGGCCGCCAAGAACGCGGGGCTCTTTGCCGACGGCACGCATCTTCGGACCGGCGATCTGGGCCGCATCGACGCGGACGGCTACCTCTACATCACCGGGCGGGCCAAGGATCTGATCATCCGGGGCGGCCACAACATCGATCCCGCCGTCATCGAGGAGGCGCTGGCCGGGCACGAACAGGTGGCTTTCGTCGGTGCGATCGGACAACCCGACGCCCACGCCGGGGAGCTGCCTTGCGCCTATGTCGAGCTGATCGCCGGGGCCACCGTGACGCAGGCGGAGCTGCTCGACTACGCCTGCGCCCATGTGCAGGAACGCGCGGCGCACCCGAAGTATCTGGAAATCATGGATGAGCTGCCGAAGACGGCGGTGGGCAAGATCTTCAAGCCCGACCTGCGCCGCCTTGCGATCACGCGGATCTACGATGCCGCGCTCGGTGAGGCCCGGCTGAAAGCGCGGGTGGCCGAGGTGATCGAGGACAAGCGCCGGGGCCTCGTCGCGCGGCTGAGCGGGCGCGACGCGGCAGAAGAGGCCCGCGTGGCGGAGGTTCTGGGCAGCTTCACCTGCCCCTGGGAATGGGCCGACCCCGAGGCGAAAGCCGCCTGAGGGCCGCCACGGGTTCGCGCCTTATGCAAAGGCAGCGGCAGCGGCAGCGGTGAAGGCCGGGGACGCAACGGACAGCCGGGAAGGGCGGGCGCCATGGGCCCCGCCCCTGACGCTAAATGTTGAAAGAGCTTTTCGGTGGGCCGCACTACGATCAACTTTCTCAACGGCACTGTTCTCAACCCGCCAACCAGATGTAGAGGAAATGCGTCAAGCGCCCCCGAAGATATCTTCGAGAGCACGGCTCTCCCGCTGATGCGGGGCTGCTCTCCAAGATTCTTTGACATTCTCTGGCATTCTCTGTATATGTTCAGAGAACAGCAGAGAATGTCAAAGAAGGCAGAAGATCATTGGACGAGGTTAGAAATCCGTTCGCTCCTGATGCAGGAACGCCACCGCCGGAACTGGCGGGGCGTGACAACATCATCCACGATGCCGCCGTTTCCATGAAACGGGCACTCCGGGGGCGACCCGCGAGGAACCTCATGTTGATCGGGCTTCGAGGGACAGGGAAGACCGTCCTGCTCAACCGGATCGCCAAAGACGCAAACGACGAGGGATTCCTCACGCTCCACATCGAAGCTCCGGAGAAAGAAGATTTTGCACGTCAATTCGCCATAGCGGCCAAGACCGCTCTGCTGCGCCTGAGCAACGTGGAGAAGGCAAAGAACCTCGCGTTTCGAGGACTAAGAGGGGTTGCGAGCTTCATTTCGACCCTCAAGCTCTCCCATGGTGACGTTTCGGTCTCGGTCGATCCGCTACAAGGACACGCAGATAGCGGCGACCTCGATCAAGACATGACAGAACTGATGGTAATGGTGGGGGAGGCTGCGCAATCGGCCGGGACAGGGTGGGCAATCTTTATAGATGAAGTCCAATACCTGGACCGAAGAGGTCTCTCGGCACTGGTGACGGCCCTGCATCGCACGAACCAGATGCAGCTTCCAATCTGCTTCGTTGGCGCCGGGCTACCACTTGTTCCCAGACTGGCGGGCCAGGCAAAATCCTACGCCGAGCGCATCTTCACATATCACAACATCGACAACCTCTTGCCGAAAGACGCTGCTGAGGCTGTTCAGCGACCAATCGAAGAAGAGGGTGAGGAGATTGAGGATGAGGCAGTAAGCAGGATCATCGACCTCACGGGCGGATATCCTTTCTTTCTGCAAGAGTGGGGCTACCAAATCTGGAATCTTGCCGATGCATCCCCAATCGTCCTTGCGGACGTCGAGCGCGCGACCGCGAATGCTCTTGCGCGCCTGGATGCTGGATTCTATCGCGTCCGAACGGATCGGATGACGCAAAGAGAGCGCCAGATATGTGAAGTTATGGCGGAAATGGGAGAAGGCCCGTATGCGATCTCAGAGGTTGCAAGTAAGTCCGACACCCTGCTCAAGTCGCTCAGCACCGTGAGAGACAACCTGATCAAGAAAGGCATGATCTATAGTTCGAGCACGGGCTACATCGCCTTCACCGTTCCGATGTTCGACAGTCATCTGCGGCGCGTCGGCGGACGGTGAGTGAGGTCAGGTGCCGAAGAGGGCTCCAAAAGGACCGATCCATCAACATTTAGCGTCAGGGGCCGGGCGCCAAGGGCCCCGCCCTTTGCCTTTGCGCCGTCAGCGGCGCCGCTGGATTGCGGCAGGCCCACGGGCACATGCTCGTGCGCGCCCTCCGGCGTGGCCCGACTGCCGTGCGTTGCAAAGCCTGCATCGCTCCGCGGCGAAGGGCTGCAAGCCGTGCATGACGGCCTTGCCGAACTGTGGGTGTTGCCAAAGGTCAGGGTCACTTACCTTTGGCTCAACGCAACGCACAGCCCAAGGAGCAGACCCATGGCCTATGACCACCTGCAAATCGCCCGTATCGAAAAAGAAGCCAACGAAATGCGCGCCCGGTATCTGGCGTCCGGCATCCGCGCGATCAGGGCGCGCATCGCCTCCGTCTTTCGCGGCCCGCGTCAGACCCTCAACACCCGCACCAGCTGATCGGCCCGTGGCTGTTGTGCCCGTGCCGATCGCGTGAGGCCACCGACCCCTAACCGCCGAGGCGGACGTTGGGGCCGGTGGTCACATCACGGGTCGACAGCCCGGCATCCTGCAACGCCAGATTGGCGCCGATCGCGATCAGCGCGATCGCCACGCCCGAAAGCAGCATCGTCTTCATTCTTTCATCCCCTTCGTATCTGTCGCTTCCTTGAGGAACGCGATCAGGTCGCGCCGGTCCTGCGGGTCGGTAATACGCTGCATCGGCATTTTGGAACCCGGAATGTAATGGTCGGGACCCAGATCGAACAGCGCGTCTATCGTGTCTTCGTCCCATACGATCGCCGCCGCCGCAAGATCCGGCGAATAGGCATATCCCGGCACGCTGCCCGCCCGTCGACCGAAAAGCCCGCCCAATGCCGGGCCCGCGCGGCGCCTTGTGTCCTCTCCCAGCGTGTGACAGATCGAACATTTGCGCTGGAACTGACGCTCGCCATTGGACATCTTGTCGGGGTCGCGCAGAAAACTGCGGTTTTCCGAGACCATGGGCCGGGGCACGCTTGCGACGGTGTCGCCCTCGGACGCACCCTCCACCGGCCCCTCCACCGGCCCCTCGGTCGGCCCCGCCACTGGCCACGAGTAGAGCGCGTCATCCAGCCCGCCCGCATGGATGTTGCGCCCGTCCGCCGAAAACGCCAGCGCCCAGACCGGCCCGCGCAGCGCGGCGCGGAAATCGCGGGTGATGGTCCAGCTTTGGGTGTCGATCAGCATGATGTAGCCCTCGCCGTCGCCCACCGCGAGCGTCGCGTAATCCCGGCGCGCCGCAAGCGCCAGGATCGGCCGCCGGTCGAGCGTGAAATCCGCGATCTGCCTGCCGGTCGAGGTTTCGATCACCCGCGTCACCCCGTCCACCGCGCCATAGGCAAGCCAGTTGGCGCGCGGGTTCAGCACCATGACGTTGACGCCGAACCCGTGCTTGATCAGCGTGCGGCGTAGGCGTCCGCCGGGGGTATCCCATTGCCGGATCGTCCCATCGGCGGAGGCCGAATACAAGGTCCGCCCGTCGCCTGAAAAGGCCACGTCGTTCACCGCGCCGTCGTGGCCCCGCAGCAGCCGGGGCGGCGCCGAGGCGGGCGCGTGCAGATCCCACAGCCCGACCGTCCCGTCCCAGCTGGCCGAGGCCAGCCAGCGGCGATCGGGGCTCAGCGCCAGCTGGATGATCTTGCCTCTGTGCCCGGTCATGCGCGCAGCGCGGCCCTGGGTCAGATCCCAGCGGTAAAGGTCGAAATCGTCGCCCCCCGACACGGCCGTATCGGCATCGAGGTAAAGCACCGTGTTGGCGGCGGCGCGATGCGCTTCCAGCCAGCTGGGGCGCCCGTCGCGCCACAGGCCCACGGAATAGTCGAAACTGGCGGTGAGGATGCTGTCGCCTTCGGGCGACACGGCAATGCCCTTGATCGGGCCCCCGTGGCCCTTGAGCGTGAAAAAACCCTCTGCCATGCCAAGCGCCGGCAGAAGGCACAGGACCGCGGCGCCCGCGATCCTGCCGAAGAGTCTATTCGGCCGGCGTGCGGGCCGCATCGGGTTTTCCGGCGGTGGGGGCGTGGGCGTCGCGGCCCGTCACCTCTTCGTACCACAGGTCATGGTGTTCCTTTGCCCATTGGGCATCGACTTCGCCCCGGCCCATCGCATCGAAGGAGCCTTCCATGCCGACGGTGCCCAGATAGATATGCGCCAGGATCACCGCCATGAACACGAAACCGACGGCCGCATGCCACAGCTGCGCGTATTGCATTTCCTCCTGCGGGGCCATCTGATCGGGGAAGGGCGCCATGCCGAACCACCCCGGCACGCCCCAGTCGTTCAGGATGCCGAAGCTGGGCGCGAAGAGCGGCATGTCATAGGGGAAGAGCAGCGACAGACCCGACAGCGAAATCGACACGCCCAGGATGACCACGACCCAGAAGATGATCTTCTGGCCCGCGTTGAATTTCCCCGCGGAGACGTGAGAATCCTTCGAAAAGACCCCGCCACCCTTGAGCAGCCAGATGACATCGTGGCGATTGGGCAGGTTCTGGAACAGCCACAGCACGGTGACCATGATCAGCCCCAGCATGAACGCCCAGGAGACGTTGTCATGCGTCCATTTGGTCCCGGTCGCCAGCGTCGCATAGGCGGGCTTGCCCAGCAGGGAGATCAGGTAAGGCCGCCCGAACATGGTGATCAGCCCGGTGATGGCCAGCAACAGGAACGACCCCGCCAGCAGCCAGTGCGAAAACCGTTCCACCACGGTGAAGCGCGGGATCATCACCCCGGCCCATTCGCCGGAAATCTGCATCCGTCCGCGCAGAAGCAGGAACAGCGCCAGCAGCGCCAGCGTGTCCAGCAGCAGCCAGCCGCCCCATTCGGCCAGCGGGCCGCGGCGCCATTCCAGCCAGCGCATGCCGCCGTCCTGGATCAGCACGCCCGCGCCCGCGTTGCGCGCGGATACCTTGACGTCGGCGGTGCCGAAGCGGATCGCGCGGTAGACCTCGGCGTCGGAGGCCCCGCCCAGCGTGCCCAGCTGCGAGGCGATACCCGCCGCATTGGCGGCCGCGCCGGTGTCGCCGCGCCGGGCGCTGTCGTCCACGGTTTCGCCGCGCTGGCGGCGCAGGATGTCATCCAGCGTCTGGCGCCCGCCGGTGTCGGCGGCCGGACCGCCGATCTCGCCCACATCGGACCCTTGGGTCACCGCCGCCTCGCCCTGCGCCCAAAGCGTGGCGGGGGACACGGCCAGCATCAGCCAGACGGCCAGCGCGAGGAATGTTCGAAGAATCGGCATCAGGTAATTCCCGTCATCAGGGATGAAAAACAGGCGAGGGGCGGGCGCGGGCCCGCCCCTCGGGATGATCGCGCAGCCGCCCGCGAAGGGCAAGGCCGCGCCGCGGGCGGGATCAGCCGCCCTTCTGGCCGTAGGCGGTGCCCCAGCCCCAGGCGCCGGAGCCGAAGCCGCGCGCGACGACGCGTTCGCGGTAGATCGCCGACACGGTGTCGCCGTCACCCGCCAGAAGCGCCTTGGTCGAACACATCTCGGCGCAGATCGGCAGCTTGCCCTCGGCGATCCGGTTGCGGCCGTATTTCTGGAATTCGACCTGGCTCATGTCTTCCTCGGGGCCGCCGTTGCAGAAGGTGCAT